>NZ_JAVCVL010000078.1:0-10856 GCF_032917815.1 Clavibacter sp. MX14-G9D
GACCCGGTGCGGGAGCTGGCGCGGGAGACCGGCGCCCTCGGGGCGGCGGCCGACGGCAGGGCCGCGGTCCTCGGCGTCGTCGCGGCCTGGCTCCTCGTGCTCGGCGCCTCCGTCCTCGGGCGTCGGCTGGCTGCGCGACGCGGCGCCTTCGCCTGGTCGGGCGCGGTCGTGGTGGTGGTCGCGATCCCCGCCATCGGCCCGCTCGCCGCCGTCGTGGCCCTGTACGTCCTGGTGGCGGCCGCCGTGGTGGCGCTCGGGATCCGGGCCGAGGCGGCCCCGTCCCGCAGCGACCCGTCCACCGCGGATGCCGACGGCACCGTCCCGGAGCCGGAGCCGGGGCCGACCGTCGGCGCCCGCGTCCTCCTCGATGCCCGTTCCGCTCCCGTGAGCGCGCTCGGCATCGCCGCCGCCGTCGCGGGTTGGCTCGCCTCGTGGGGCAGCGCACCCACGTGGTGGGCAGCCACCCCCGTCCTCCTGGGGCTCCTCGCCGTCGTCGCCCGCACCGGGCGCAGCGCCGGGGCTCGTGGCAGCGCCACCGTCGTCGCGGCGGCGGGCACCCTGCTCTCCGTCGCGGCCCTGGCGCCGTCCTTGCGCCACGCCGGCGTCATCGGCGGACCTCCCCCCTCCGCGACCTTCGGAGATGCGTCCGATCCCGTGGTCCTCGTGCTCGCGACGTCCGGTGCCCTCGTCCTCGTCGCCGGTCTCCTGCGCTCCGCGCCCGGAGCGCGGCGGAGCCTGGTGCTCGTCACGTCGCTCCTCCCCGGGCTGGTCGCGTCCCTCCTCGTGATGCTGGCGGGAGCCGACGGCGCGGGTGGGAGCCTGACCTCCGCGCCCGCCTGGCCCGTGGTGGCGCAGGTGCTCCTCGCCGCCGGACTCGTCGCGTGGACGGCCGGGGGCGTCGGGCTCCGCCCCCTCCCGCCGCGTCCCGAGCGCACCCCCGGCGAAGTCGTCGAGCTCGTCGAGCCCCCGGGCTCCGGGCAGCGACCGATCGTCGCCCGACTCGGGGTCGGGGCCGCGCCGACCGCAGACGTGCCCGCCGAGGACGCACCCGCTGGAGTCCCGGCGGCCATCCCGTCGCGTCGATCCCGCGGTCCGCGCAGCCGGATCACCCGGGAGCGGCTGACGAGGTCGGCGACGGCTGCGCTGATCGCGCCGGTGGCCCTCGCCGCCGTGATCACGGTCGCCGTCCTGCTGCCGTCGCGCGGACTGACCTCCGGCATCCTCCCCGCCGCTGTCGCCCTCATGGTGATCGCGGCCGGGCGCCTCGCCTACCTCCGCGCGTCCCGGGCGCTGCGCGTGGCCCTGGACGCCGGCTCGGTCGCAGTGGGCGCCGCGGCGCTCCTCATCGCGGTCGTCGGCGGGGCAGACAGCGGACGAGAGGACCGGGTGTGGATCCCGCTCGTCGTCCTGGCGGTCGCCTCCCTCGTCCTCTCGACCGCCGCCGACGGCCTCCTCCTCTCCCGCAGCGCGCGGCGCATCTGGGCGTGGACGGCCCTCGGCCTGGGGATCGCCGCACTGTGGTCGCGCCTCCTGGCGACGGACGTCCGCCTCGTCGAGGCCTACGTCCTCCCGATCGCCGGGACGCTCCTCGCCGTCGGGGCCCTGCTGCATCGGGCAGCGCTCCGCGTCGACCGGCCCGAGGCCGACGCGCACGGTCCGCGGGTGCGACGGGGTGTCACGTCCCTGGTGCTCGCAGGGATCCTCACGGCCGCCCTCCCCCTGGCGCCCGCCGGGCGCGCGGACGACGTCCTCCGGCCGCTCATCGCCACCGCGGTGCTGGCCGCGCTCGCCCTGTCCGCCGCCGCGGGACTCGGCCGGGTCCCGTCCGCAGTCCGCCCGCTCCTCCGCGCGACGGTCGTCGGCGGCGGTCTGGGGCTCCTCGCCCTCGGCGCCACCCGTGCGATCCGCCTGGCGGCAGCGCCGGTCGAGCGCACATGGGCCGTCGACGCGCAGCTCGTGGTCACGTGCGCGCTCCTGGTGGCGACGGGCGCCCTCATCCTGCGGGCCGCCCGGGACGCCGCCGACAGCCGCATCGCCGGGGCCGCGATCGCGGTGGTCCCCGTCCTCACGGCGCTGGTGATGGTGGTCTCCGTCCGGCCCGACCAGGGCGTGACGCGACCCCTCGCCGCAACCGTCCTCCTGGTGGCCGGCGCCGGCGCCCTCCTCGCGATCCGCACGGCTCATCGTCGCCTCCTCGATGTCGTGACGGCCGTGGCCCACGTCTCGGCGGTCGTCGTCGCCCTCGCGGCGTGGCGGTCGGCGTCCCCCGCGGCGGACACCGGGGCGGTCGCGGTGCCGGTCGTGACCGCGGTCCTCATCGCCGCGGTCGGCGCCGCCGCGCGCCTGGGAGCCCGGACCGCGGATGCCGGCGGCCCCCGTCGGGTCCAGGGTCCGGCGGGGCACGCGGCGGACGGGGCCGTGGGCGTGCTCGTGCTGTTCGCCGTCGCCGCGACCGCCGTGGTGGACGCGCCGGGTCTCCCGCTCGCCCTGCTCCTCGGGGCGAGCGCCGTGCTGATCACGTCCCTCGATCCGCGGTCCGCGGGTCGCCGCCGGCTGGGCTGGGGTGCCCTCGTCCTCGGTTCGGCAGCCCTCTGGGTCGCGCTCGCCCGCGGGGACGTCGGATCGGTCGAGCCGTACGTCCTCCCGCCGGCCGGGGTCCTGCTGCTGGTCGCCGCCGCCCTCGAGCGGGGCCCGCTGTCGTCCCTCCGCGCCGGCCCGGACGGGTCGCGCCGCACCGGGAGCGGCGCGCCGCTGCTCCTCGCCGCCCTCCTCCTGGCGGCCGTGATGTGGCTGCCGCGGCTCTCCGGCACCGCGCTCACCGGCGGGCAGCTCCTGCCGCTCGGGCCGAGCGCCGGTGCGCTGTGGGCGCAGGTCGGCATCGGCGTGCGGGGCTCGGGCGCCGGACCCGTGGCCCCGTCCGACCCGTTCGCGTACGTGCTCGCGGTGCTCGGCAGCGTCACCGCGTGGGAGCCCTCCCTCGCCGTGCTGGGGCTCTTCGTGGCGGCCCTGCCGCTCGCCGCGCTGGCCGCGTGGCTCTGCGCCGCGCAGCTCACCCGGAACGCATGGCTGCGGGCGCTCGCGGCGCTCGTCTGGACGCTCGCGCCGACGTTCCTCGTGGCGCTCGGCGAGGGCCGCCTGCCGGCCGTGCTCGCGCACCTGCTGCTCCCGTGGCTCGCGCTGGCGGTGCTGCGCGCCCCCCGGTCGTGGTCGGCGTCGGCCGTCGCGGGGATCCTCATGGCCGCCGTCGGAGCGTCGGCCCCGTCGCTCGTGCCCGCCGTCCTCGTGCTCTGGCTGGTCGCCACCGTGCGCGCCGGCCGCCGTGCGGGCCGGCTCGTCACCATCCCCGTCCCGCTGGTCGCGCTCGTCGCGCCCCTCGTCGCCTACCGCCTCATGCAGGGCCAGCCGCTCGCCCTCGCCGCCGACCCGGCCGTACCCGCCGCCTTCACCCCCGCGGACGTGCCGGGGCTCGCCCTCGGCTTCCCCGTCTCCGGCCTCGGCGGCTGGATGGCGTTCGTCGACGGCCTCGGGCTCGGCCTGCCGGCCGCCGTGCCGCTCGTCGTCGTCGCGGTGCTCGTCGCCCCGCTCGCCCTCGGCGCCCTCGCGGCGCTGTTCCTCCGCGGATCGCACCGCGCCGCCCTCGCGCTCGGCGTGACGGTGCTCGGGTTCGCCACCGCCGTCCTCGCCGCGCGCACCGTCGTGCAGGCGAGCGGCCCCGACGTGGTCGCCGTGTGGCCGGGATCCGGCCTCAGCCTCCTCTGGCTCGGCCTGGCGGGCGCCCTGGTGCTCGGGTTCGCCACCCTCGGGCGCCGCTCCGTCGTCCCCGGGCTCGTCGCCGCGGTGACGCTCGTCGTGCTGGCGCTCCCGCTCGTCGCGGCGGCGGTCGCCGGGTCCACCGCGGTGCGCGCCACCGCCGACACCTCCCTGCCAGGCCTCGTCGTCGCGGAGGCGGCGACCGACCCCTCCGTGGGCACGCTCGTGCTGCGCGCCGCCGACGACGGCTCGCTCACCGCGGACGTGGAGCGCGGCACCGGCCGGACGCTCGAGCAGGTCTCCACGATCGACTCCGCCGTAGGTCCGCTCACGGACACGCAGCAGCGCGTCGCCGAGCTCGCCGGCAACGTGTCCTCCCGGTCCGGCCTCGACGCGACCGAGGAGCTGCGGGGCCTCGGCATCAGCTACGTGCTGCTCGCCCCGCCCGCGGGCACGGCCCAGGCGGCGCTCCACGACCGCGCGCGCTCGGCCCTCGACGACGATCCCGTGTTCACGGTGGTCGGCGAGACCGAGGCCGGCCTCCTCTGGCGCTTCGTCGGCAGCGACGACCTCGACGCCCGGGTCCCGGCCCCCGGGAACCTCGACGACCCGAGACGCGCGGGCGTCCTCGCGGCGCAGGCCCTGGTCTTCGCCCTCACGCTCCTGCTCGCCATCCCCACGGGCCGCCTGGCCGCGCGCAGCCGTCCCCTCCCCGCGTACCGCGAGCCCGTGGTCGCCGCCGACGCCCGTCCCGCGGACGCGGACGAGCCGCGCCCCGAGCACGACGACCGCGGCATGCCCGCCTACCTGGACGAGGCCACGGGCGCGAGCGTCGAGTCCGCGGCCTTCGGCGACATCCCGCAGGCGGGGGAGCGCCGGCTCGACGACGACGACGTGGACGCGCCCGCCGAGGGCGGACGCCCGGACCGCGAGGACGCCGACCCCGAGGACCGCGAACGCGGCCCCGGCGCCGACGACGACGACCGCAGGAGGACAGATGGCCAGGCGTGACGCCGTGCGCATCGCGACGCGCGTGACCACCGGGATCGCCGGGGTGGCCGTGCTCGGGGTCGTCGTCGCCGGGGCGCTCCTGCTGCCGCCGGCGGCGGGCGGGGAGAGCGCGCCCTCCGTCCTCGTGACGCCCGTCGCCACCGACCAGCAGCGCGTCTGCGCGGGCGCCCTCCTGCGCCCGCCCGAGGCGGACGCCTCCTCCACCACGACCGCGGTCGCCGTCGGCAGCGCCGCCGTGACGAGCGGATCCGCGGTCGCCGGCGCCGCCGACGGCGCACCCGGGGTCCGCACCTCCCGCATCCCCGCCCCCGACGTCCAGGGCGGCGACTCGAGCCAGGCGTCCGTGCTCGCGGTCGCGGGCGACGTGGACGGGGAGCCGACCGACCTCGCGGGCGCCGCGTCCGAGATCGCCGGCGAGGGCGACCTCGCCGGGCTCGCGGCCGTCCCGTGCGCCGAGGCGACGGCCGAGTCCTGGCTCGTCGGCGGGGCCACGACGACCGGCCGCACCACGTTCGTCGTGCTCGACAACCCGTCCGGCGTCTCGTCGACCGTGGACCTCGCCATCGCGGGCGAGGAGGGCCCCGTGAGCGCTCCCGGCGCGAGCGGCATCACCGTCCCGGCCGGCAGCCGGCGCGTCCTCAGCCTCGCGGGCCTCGCCCCCGACCTCGCCTCCCCGGCCGTGCACGTCCAGAGCCGCGGCGGACAGGTCGTCGCGCGGCTGGAGCAGAGCACCGTGCGGGGCCTCCTCGCGGGCGGCGTCGACTGGATCGGCCCCGCCGCGGCCCCCGCCACCCGGCTCACGATGACCGGGCTCCGCATCGACTCCGCGTCCGCGCCCGCGCCGCCCGTGGAGGGGGAGGAGGCCCCCGCGGCCGACGACGGCGGATCCGCCCCCGGCGCCGGCTCGGACCCCGGCACCGACCCCGACCGCGAGACGGCCGTGCGGATCCTCGTGCCCGGCACGGAGGACGCCGACGTCAGCGTGAGCGTCGCCCCCGAGGACGGCACCGACGGCACGGGCACCACCTTCACGGTGCAGGCCGACGCCGGCCGCACCCTCGACGTGCCCGTCACCGACCTCCCCGACGGCCGCTACGCCGTGAGCGTGCAGAGCTCGGTCCCCGTCACGGCCGCCGTGCGGAGCGTGTCGGGCGCGGCCGAGGGCGGCGCCACCGACTTCGCCTGGCTGCCGTCCGCGGAGGCGCTCACCCGGGACGCGCTCGTGTCCGTCCCCGAGGGCCCCGCGCCGCTCCTCCACGTCCGGAACGCCGGGGACGGCGCCGCGACCGTGACGGCGCGGCCGACGGACGGCTCCGAGGCCGTGGAGGTCCAGGTGCCCGCGGGATCCGCCGCGTCGGTCGAGGTCGCCGCCGGGCGCACCTACCTGCTCGAGGGCGCGACGGGCCTCACGGCCACCGTGACGCTCGCCGAGCCGGGGCGGTCCGCCGCCCTGCCCGTGGTGCCCGTGCTGCCGGCCGCGGACCCCCTGCGCGTCCACCCCTGAGCCCCGCGCGGGCACCCGCGCCCGTGACGCGGAAGCCTGCTGGGCGGTCGGGATCCGCCGCTAGTGCGGGTCGTACCTGTCCGGGGCGAGGTCCCACGGGTCCTTCCCGAGGAGCTCCCCGACCGCGCGGAAGACGCAGCCCTCGACGAGCGCGCGCTGGTGGTGCTCGTCGTCCTCGTGGAGGTGCGCGAGGCGCTCGATGGGGAGCCGGTAGAAGATGACGCGACGCTGGTCCTCGAGGACGCTCCAGCGGTCGATTCCGTCCCGTTCGCTGTTCTCGGCGGGGAGGGCGGCGACCTCGAAGGAGACGCGGTCGAGCTCATCGGGCCACAGGCCGCGGAGGTACTCGGCGGCGGACGCGACGGTCTGGTCGAAGAGGTCGGCGCGCGTGCGCAGCACCGGGAGCTCGGGCCCGGTGACGGGGGAGCGGAGGCCGCGGCCGTGCCGGTCGCGCCAGGAGCCGCGGATCGAGACGTGGCCTCCCCGGCGGCGTGGACGTGGCATGGCCCCATCGTACGGCCCCGGCGTCGGCGGTAGTGTGGGCCCGACATGACGAACAGGCCCTGCTCCCGCGTCGGCTGCACCGGCGGCGCCACGACCACGCTCACCTACGTCTACGCCGACTCCATGGCCGTCCTCGGTCCCCTCAGCCACGACTCCGAGCCCCACAGCTACGACCTGTGCGACCGCCACGCGGCCCGTCTCTCGGCCCCGCAGGGCTGGCAGATCGTCCGGCACGGCGTGCTCGGTGAGGTAGGTTTCGGAGCATGACGACGACTGCCGCCGAGAACCTGACCGCCATCGTGAAGACCTACGACGTGCGAGGTCTCGTCGGAAGCCAGCTCACGGAGGAGCTGGTCACGGCGCTCGGGGCGGGCTTCGTCGACGAGCTCGACGCGGCCGGCAGCGAGGTCGTCGTCGGCCACGACATGCGCGACTCCTCGCCGTCCTTCGCCCGGGCCTTCGCCGAGGGCGCCACGGCCCGCGGCGCCGACGTGCTGCTCATCGGCCTCTGCTCCACCGACGAGACCTACTTCGCGTCCGGGTCCCTCGACGCGCCCGCGGTCATGTTCACCGCGAGCCACAACCCGGCCACCTACAACGGGCTCAAGTTCTCCCGCGCGGGCGCCCAGGGCATCAGCCTCGACACGGGCCTCGCGGCCATCCGCGACCGCGCCATCGGCTTCCTCTCGGACGGCATCGCCGCCGTCGAGCCGGCCGGCCAGGTGCGCGAGCGCGACGTCCTCGCCGACTACGCGGGCTACCTCCGCCAGCTGGTGGACCTCTCCGCCATCCGCCCGCTGCGCGTCGTCGTCGACGCCGGCAACGGCATGGGCGGCATGACCGTCCCCGCCGTCCTCGGCACGGCGGCCGGCCTCCCCGAGCTGCCCATCGAGATCATCCCCCTCTACTTCGAGCTCGACGGCACCTTCCCGAACCACGAGGCGAACCCGCTGGAGCCCGCGAACCTCGTCGACCTGCAGGCGGCCGTCGTCGCGCACGGCGCCGACCTCGGCCTCGCCTTCGACGGCGACGCCGACCGGTGCTTCGTGGTCGACGAGAAGGGTCAGGCGGTCACGCCCAGCGCCGTCGCGGCGGTCGTCGCGCTCCGCGAGATCTCGCGCGTGAAGGCGCAGTCGCCGGACGACGAGGTCACCGTGCTGCACAACCTCATCACCTCGCGCATCGTCCCCGAGACGATCGAGGCGGCGGGCGCCACGGCGGTCCGCACGCGCGTCGGCCACTCGCTCATCAAGGACCAGATGGCCGCCACGGGCGCCGTCTTCGGCGGCGAGCACTCCGCGCACTACTACTTCCGCGACTTCTGGGGCGCCGACAACGGCATGCTCGCCGCCATGCACCTGCTCGCGGAGTTCGGCCAGAGCGAGGGCCTCATGTCCGACCTGTCGGCGCGCTACACGCCCTACGCGCTCTCGGGCGAGATCAACAGCACGGTCGACGACGTGCCGGCCGCCTACGAGCGCATCGTCGAGGCGTTCCGCGGCCGCGGCGAGTTCGACGAGCTCGACGGCCTCACGGTCGACGGCCCGGTCGACGCCGACGGCGCCTTCTGGTGGTTCAGCGTCCGCCCGTCGAACACCGAGCCGCTGCTGCGCCTGAACGTCGAGGCCTCGACCGAGGAGCGCATGGCGTCCCTCCGCGACGAGCTCCTGGGGCTCATCCGCGGGGCCTGACCCGCACCGCACCGCCCCCGACGCCGCGTCCCTCCTCGAGGGGCGCGGCGTCGTCGTGCGTGCCGGCGGTGCCGTCCATGACGAGATACCCCCGGGGGGTTCCCTTGAATACCCCTAGGGGGTACCGTGGAGGGGAACGGGAGGTGGCCGCCATGGTCGGGTACAGCGAGGGCAAGGACGACATCCTCAAGCGGCTGCGTCGCGCCGAGGGCCAGGTGCGCGGCATCGAGCGCATGGTCGAGTCCGACACGTACTGCATCGACGTGCTCACGCAGGTCTCGGCCGTCACGCGCGCCATGGAGACCGTCGCGCTGAAGCTCCTCGACGACCATCTCGCCCACTGCCTCGCCGAGGCCGCGCGCGAGGGAGGCCAGGTCGCGGACGACAAGGTGCGCGAGGCCTCCGCCGCCATCGCGCGGCTCGTCCGCTCCTGATCCGCCCGGCGGCCGCGTCGGCCGCCGTCCGTCGCGCCCCCGACGCCCCCCCACCTGCGAACCCCCGAGAAGGAGACCCCATGACCACCACGACCTTCCCCGTCACCGGCATGACCTGCGCCCACTGCGTCGCGAGCGTCACCGAGGAGGTCGGCGAGCTCCCGGGCGTCGCGTCCGTGGCCGTCGACCTCGTCGTCGGCGGGGCATCCACGGTCACCGTCGAGAGCGACGGCCCGCTCGACCCCGAGGCCGTGCGCGCCGCGGTCGACGAGGCCGGGTACGTCGCGGGGCTCTGACATGACCGAGCCCGTCACCGGATCCGCCCCCGTCGCGGAAGACGCCGCCCTCACCCGCGTCGACCTCGACGTGCAGGGGATGACCTGCGCGTCGTGCGCCATGCGCATCGAGCGGAAGCTCGGCCGCATGCCCGGCGTCGAGGCGGCCGTCAACTACGCGACCCACCGGGCGCGCGTGCGGCTGCCCGAGGGCGTGAGCGTCGAGGACGCCATCCGCACCATCGAGCGGACCGGCTACCGCGCCAGCGAGCGCGCCGCGCGGGGGAGCGTGCCGGAGGCGGGGGGTGCCGCCCTCGTCGAGGCGGCGGTCCCCGCGGACGCTCCGGCCGTCGACGCCCCTCCCGCCCCCGCATCCGCGGCGGTGACCGCCCCCGCGGCGCGGACCGCATCCACCACCGCGGCCCCGGCCCCGGCCTCAGCCGAGACCGGCCCGCGCGACGCCGTCGCCGCGCGCGTCCCCGACGCCGACGAGCTCGCGCTCCGGCAGCGGCTCGTCGTCTCCGCCGCGCTCACCGTCCCGGTGTTCCTCATGGCGATGATCCCGGCGCTGCAGTTCCCCGACTGGCAGTGGCTCTCCCTCGCGCTCGCGGCGCCCGTCGCCGTCTGGGGCGCGTGGCCGTTCCACCGCGCCGCCGCGGTGAGCGCCCGCCACGGCGGCGTGGGCATGGACACGCTCGTGAGCATCGGCGTCGCGGCCGCGTTCCTGTGGTCCCTCTACGCCCTGTTCCTCGGCGACGCGGGGGAGCGGGGCATGACGATGACCATGGCCCTCGTCGGGGAGCCGGGCGCGGGATCCGGCGACATCTACCTCGAGGTCGCCGCCGCCGTCACCGTGTTCATCCTCGGCGGGCGCTACCTGGAGGCGCGCGCCGCCCGCGCATCCGGCGCCGCCCTCGCGGCGCTCCTCGACCTCGCCGCGAAGGACGTGGCGGTCGTGCGCGACGGCGTCGAGCGGCGCATCCCGATCGGCGCCCTGCGCGTCGGCGAGGAGTTCGTCGTGCGTCCGGGCGAGCGCATCGCCACCGACGGCGTGGTCGTCGACGGCGCGAGCGCGGTCGACCGGTCGCTCCTCACGGGCGAGTCCCTGCCGGAGGAGGTCGGACCGGGCGACGACGTCACCGGAGCGACCCTCAACGCCGGCGGCCGCCTCCTCGTGCGCGCGACGCGCGTGGGGGAGGAGACCCGCCTCGCCCGGATGGCGGCCCTCGTGGAGGAGGCGCAGACCGGCAAGGCCCGCATCCAGCGCCTCGCCGACCGCGTGTCGGCCGTCTTCGTGCCCGTCGTCCTCGTGCTCGCGCTCGGCACGCTCGCCGGCTGGCTGCTGCTCGGCTTCCCGCCGGAGGCCGCGTTCACGGCCGCCGTCGCGACCCTGATCATCGCGTGCCCGTGCGCCCTCGGGCTCGCGACGCCGACCGCGCTCCTCGTGGGGACGGGCCGCGGCGCCCAGCTCGGCATCCTCATCACCGGACCGCAGGTGCTCGAGCCCCCCCGCCGCATCGATACCGTGCTCCTCGACAAGACCGGCACGGTCACCACGGGCGTCATGTCGCTCGTGCGCGCCGTCCCGGCCGCCGGGGTCGACGCCGGCGAGCTCGTCCGCCTCGCGGCCGCCCTCGAGGCGCGCTCCGAGCACCCGGTGGCGCGGGCCGTGGTCGAGGCGGCGGGC
>NZ_JAVCVL010000079.1:0-10763 GCF_032917815.1 Clavibacter sp. MX14-G9D
CTCAAACAGGGGATCGTGGGGAACGAGAGGGGCCAGGCGCCCGCCGGGCCCCCCCCCCCCTTTCGGGGGCCGGGCTCCGGGCGCCGCCGCCGGCTCGCGACCTTGCCGGCGGTGCCGTAGCCGACCAGGACGGCGCCCGAGGTCTCCTCGGCGGCGGGGGCGGGCCGCTCGACGGGCTCGCGGCTCTCGATGGCGGTGTCGTCCTCCACCACCGTCTCGCCGGGCAGCGCCATCTGCGCGGGCGTCTCGGCCGGCCCGGACAGCCCCGGCGAGCCCTGCGCGATCGCGATGATGGGGGTGCCGACCTCGACCGTCTGGCCCTCCTGGACGAGCAGCCCCGAGACCGTGCCCTCGAACGGGCTGGGGAGCTCGACGAGCGACTTGGCCGTCTCGATCTCCACGATCACCTGGTTGAGCGCGACCCGGTCGCCCGGCTGGACGCGCCACGAGACGATCTCGGCGTCGATGAGGCCCTCGCCGACGTCGGGCAGGGTGAACTCGGAATCAGCCATCGTGCGGTCCTCTTGTTCGTGCCGCGCGGGCGGCGGGAGTCGTGACGCGGTCGGCGTCTAGTAGGCGAGCGAGCGGTCGACGGCCTCGAGGATGCGGTCGGCATCCGGGAGGTAGAGCGTCTCGAGCTTCGCGGGCGGGAACGGGGCGTCGAACCCGGAGACGCGGATCACGGGCGCCTCGAGCGAGTAGAACGCGCGCTCCATGACGGTCGCGGCGATCTCGGAGCCGACGGACACGTGGCCCGGCGCCTCCTGCGCGACGACCAGGCGGCCGGTGCGCTGGACCGACTCGAGGATCGGGCCGTAGTCGACGGGCGACAGCGAGCGCAGGTCGACGACCTCGACGCTCGTGCCCTCCTCGGCCGCGAGCTCCGCGGCCTGGAGCAGCATCGACACCATGGCGCCGTGGCCCACGAGGGTCACGTCCGTGCCGGAGCGCACCACGCGGCTCTCGTGCAGGCCCACGCCGGGCGCGGAGAAGTCGACCTCGCCCTTCGGCCGGTAGCGCGACTTCGGCTCGAAGAACATGACCGGGTCGTCGGACCGGATGGCCTCCTGGATCATCCAGTAGGCGTCGTGCGGGGTGCTCGGGCTGACCACGCGGAGGCCGGGGGTGTGCGCGAAGTACGCCTCCGGGCTCTCCTGGTGGTGCTCGATGGCGCCGATGTGGCCGCCGTAGGGCACGCGGATGACGACGGGCATGCGGACCGCACCCTCGTGCCGGTTCGTGATCTTCGCGAGCTGGCTCGTGATCTGGTCGAAGGCCGGGTAGATGAAGCCGTCGAACTGGATCTCGCAGACCGGCCGGTAGCCGCGCATCGCGAGCCCGATCGCCGTGCCGACGATGCCGGACTCGGCGAGCGGGGTGTCGATGACCCGACGGGCGCCGAAGTCGCGCTGCAGGTGCTCGGTGATGCGGAACACGCCGCCGAGCGGGCCGATGTCCTCGCCCATGAGGAGGACCTTCTCGTCCTCCTCCAGCGCGCGGCGGAGGCCGGCGTTCAGGGCCTTCGCCATGGGCATGCTCTCGATGCCGACGGGCGCGCCGTCAGCGGTCGTCGCGGCGGCGGCGGCGGATGCTGCCGCGGCGGCGGACGCGCGGTCGATGGTGTCGGTCATCGGTTCCCTCCCAGGGAGGCCTCGTAGCGCTCCAGCCACTCGCGCTGCTCCGTCGTGACGGGGTGCGGATCGGAGTAGACGTGGTCGAAGATGCCCGGCAGCGCGGGGCTCGTGAGCTCGATGGTGCGGCGGCGGACGTCGGCGGCGAGGTCCCGCGCCTCCTCGTCGATGCCGTCGAAGAGCGACTGCGGCGCGCCCTGGTTCCGCAGGAAGGCCTCGAGGCGCGCGATCGGGTCCTTCGCGACCCAGCCCTGCAGCTCCTCGTCGGTGCGGTACTTCGTGGGGTCGTCGCTCGACGTGTGGGCGCCGACGCGGTAGGTGAGCGCCTCGATGAAGGAGGGCCCGCCGCCGTTCCGCGCGTCGTCGAGGTGCTTCGCGGTCACCGCGTAGCTGGCGAAGACGTCGTTGCCGTCGATCTGCGTGCTCGGCACGCCGAAGCCGCGGGAGCGCAGGTACAGGGGCGTCCGCGACTGCGTGGCGACGGGGACCGAGATCGCCCAGTGGTTGTTCTGGAGGAAGAAGACCTGCGGGGTCTGGAAGCTCGCCGCGAAGACGAACGCCTCACTGACGTCGCCCTGGCTGGTGGCCCCGTCGCCGTAGTAGGCGATGACGGCGGTGTCGCGGTCGGGGTCCCCGGTGGCGACGTCGCCGTCGAAGGCGACGCCCATGGCGTAGCCCGTGGCGTGCAGCGCCTGCGAGCCGATGACCAGCGTGTAGAGGTGGAAGTTGCCGACCGCCGGGTCCCAGCCGCCGTGCGTCACGCCGCGCATGAGGCGCACGATGTCGACCGGGTCGATCCCGCGGATGAGCGCCACGCCGTGCTCGCGGTACGCGGGGAACACATGGTCCTGCGGGCGCGTGGCCCGACCCGAGCCGACCTGGGCCGCCTCCTGCCCCGTGCTCGGCGCCCAGAGTCCCAGGTGGCCCTGCCGCTGGAGGTTCGTGGCCTCGAGGTCGAACGCCCGCGTGAGGCGCATGTCGCGGAGGAAGCCGCGATGGTCGTCCTCCGTGAGTCGCTCGAAGTACGGGAGGAACTCCTCGGCGGAGTCGCTCGGCGCGAGCTCGCCCGAGGGGGTCAGGAGCTGGACCGTCACATCGCTTTCCGGCATCGTCCCAACCTACCGGCGCGCCGGGTGGCCCTCCGGCAGGCCCCGGACAATTCCCGCCGACGCGTTCAGTAGCTTCCGGACAGAGGCCGGCTCGCCGATGGTGACGCGGATCCCCTCGGACCCGAAGGCGCGCACCACGAGCCCGGCCGCGGCCAGCTGCGCCTCGACGCGCGCCGTCTCGGCGCCCGTGGCCAGCCACACGAAGTTGCCGTGCGGCCGCGGGACGTCCCAGCCCTGCTCCGTGAGCGCGCGCCATGCCTCGTCGCGGTCCCGGGCGAGGATCCGGACGCGCTCCAGCAGCTCGTCCTCGTGCTCGAGGGAGGCGAGCGCGGCGTGCTGCGCGTGGCCCGTGACCGACAGCGGGATGGCCGCGGACCGCGCGGCGTCGAGGATCCGCGGGTGGCCGACGGCGTAGCCGATGCGGAGGCCCGCGAGCCCGTACGCCTTCGAGAACGTGCGCAGCACCACCAGGTTCGGGTGGTCGCCGACCAGGCGCATGCCGTCGAGGGCATGCTCCGGGTCGACGAACTCGCCGTACGCCTCGTCGAGGAGCACGAGCACGTCGCGCGGAACCGCCGCGATGAGGCGCTCGAGGTCCTGCTCGGTCACGAGCGTGCCCGTGGGGTTGTTCGGCGTGCAGACGATCACGACGCGCGTGCGGTCCGTGATCGCGGCGATCATGCCGTCGATGTCGTGGGAGTGGTCCGGCAGGTTGGGGACGGGGACGCCCGTGGCGCCCGCGACCGTGATGAGCGTGGGATACGCCTCGAAGGAGCGCCACGCGTGCACCACCTCGTCGCCGGCCCCCGCGGCGGCGGTGATGAGCTGGGACAGGATGGCGACGGAGCCGGCGCCCGCGTGCACGTGGTCGACCGTGACGCCGAAGCGCTCGGCGAGCGCCGCGCGCAGCAGGGTCGCCCCCGCGTCCGGGTAGCGGTTGACGTCCCGCACCTGGTCGATGCGCGCGAGCACCGAGGGCAGCGGGTCGAAGGGGTTCTCGTTGCTCGACAGCTTGAAGTCGTCCTCGCCGGCGGGCTTGCCCTGCCGGTACGCGACCATGGCCGCGATGGCGGGCCGCAGGCGGACCGGAGCCGGGGCGTCGAGGGGGGCGTCGCCCGAGGGGGACGCGTCCGCCGACGTCGCGGACGCCTCGCGGGAGGGGGACGGGGCCGTCTGCGCGGGTTCGGGGATCACCGGGCGATTCTACGGGCGGGCCGAGGCGGCGCCCATGGCCCGTCCGGCCCGGGTCTGGGAGGATCGGGGCATGTCCCGCTTCCTCGTCCGCGTGGTCGTCAACGCCGTCGCGCTGTGGCTCACCACCCTCATCGTCTCCGGCACCGTCGTGACCGCCTACGAACCGGGCGACACGACGGCGACCGTCCTCACCTACCTGCTGCTCGGCGCCATCTTCGGCGTCGTGAACGGGGTGATCGGCACGGCGATCCGCATCGTGGCGTTCCCCCTCTACGTCCTGACGCTGGGGCTCATCTCGCTCGTGGTCAACGGGCTGCTCTTCCTCCTGGTCGGGGCGATCTCGGACGCGCTGGGCTTCGGCCTCACGGTCGAGGGGTTCTGGTGGGGCGTGCTCGGCGCCCTGCTGATGGCGCTCTTCAGCTGGCTCGTGGGCCTCGTCATCCGGCCGGTGACCTCCCGGGTCTGACGCGCGGGTCACATGCCGGCGCCCGACCCGGGCGCCGGCGCCCCGGACACGCGCTCGGCACGGTAGAGGTGGGAGGCCACCGGGGTCGCGCCGTCGAGGAAGCCGCGGAGCGCGTCGCGTGCCTCCGCCAGCAGCGGCGACCGCGAGGCGTCCATCTCCGCGGCGGTCGCCCGGTAGGTGTCGAGCTGATGCGCGTCGAGCACCCCGGCGTCCGCAGTGGGTCCGAAGGCACGGGACCGGACCACGACGTCGTCGCCCGCCGCGCCGTCGGAGGTGCGCGAGCCCCCGAGCGGCGGGACCGGGTCGTCCGTGTGCTCGACCGCCACGCCGTCGATCCCCGACCGCAGCGGCAGCTGTCCGACGGGGGAGCCGAAGGTGAGCTCGTGCGCCACGTGGAAGCGCGGGTCGTCGCCGACCGCGCGGGCGACGATGCCGCCCATGGAGTACCCCACGACGTAGACCTCGTCCTCGGCGGTGGCGCCCGCCTGCCGTAACGCCGCCTCGGCGGCGCGCACCGCGGATCCGCCCTCCGTCCCGAGGGCCGCGGCCGCCGACGCGGGTCCGAAGTCCTCGCGTCCGGTTCGGGGATCGAGGGTCTGCATCCCGCCGACGTAGGCGACGAGACGGCGACGGCCCCCGGGAGCCCGATACTCCTCGACGCGCATCTGCGCGGCGCCGGCCACCGGATCCGGGATGCGGCCGGCGAGGTCGGCGAAGGTCGTCGGAGCGGCGCGGAGGGCGTCGGGCCGGGCGCGGAGGGCGGCCGGGGCATCGCGCAGGACGCCGACGACGCCCAGCGCGGCGAGCAGCCCCGCGGCCGTCTCCCGGACCCCGTCGTCGCCGGAGGGACGCGCCGGAAGGAACCGCGTCGCGGCGGCGGCCGCATCCGAGACCGCGTCGCGGAGGGCCGCCGGGAGCATCGTCCGCGCGGGCCCGTCCGGATGCGACGCGATCAGCACGCCGAGGCCCAGGAGCCGCAGCCCGTGGACCCAGGACCCGCCGACGTCGCGGACGAGGGCCATCGGGCCGGAGGCGGCACCCTCGGCCATGTGCCCGGCCCCGGGCCCCGCGGCGGCGCGGACGCACCGGTCGACGTCCCGCTCGCCGTCCGCGTACTCCGCGGCCGCCCGACGCAGGTCGACGGCGAGCGCCCGTGCGTCGTGCGCCGCGGAGGCCAGGAGGCCGCGGGGCGGGTCGAGCGCCGTGTCGTGCCGGCCCGTGACGGTGTCCACGAGCGGCGGCAGGGCGAGCGCGCGGGCGTGGGTGTCCAGGCGCTCCCCCGCGTCGTCGAGCCGCGCGGCGATCCGGACCAGATCGTCGGTGACGACGGCGGTGCCGCCGCCCTGCGTGACGGTGAGGCCGGGCACATCGCCGCCCGTCACGCGTGCGCTCCTCGACAGGCCGGTGACGATCCCGATGCCTGCGCGTCGTGCAGGAGGGCTGCCGCACGCGCGACGTGGCCGGCGAGGTCGTCGAGGGAGCGCGTGAAGGCGTCGTGCGCGCTGCCGGACCACGACGGGTCGTCCCGGCAGCACGCGATGGCACGACGCGTCTCGGCCACCGCGTCCGCCAGGGCCGCGAGGGCGTGCGCGCGCGACCGCGCCTCGGCGACCATCTGCCCCGGGGTGGCCCCCGATCCCCGCGGATCCGCCGGGCCGCTCGCACCGCCGGCCATCGCACCCCATCCGTCTGCTCGTTCCCGCACCGCGTCGCCTCCCCGTGCCCGTCCCAGTCCCCGTCCCCACGCATCGTGCGGCCCCTCGGCTTCGAGGAGGCACGGGCGGCGCGTCCGGGGGACGGCATCGCACGCGGGGGGTGTGGGGAGGGATCGCAGCCGACAGAATGAGCGCATGGGAGCCCCCGACCCCCCGGCCCCGACGGCACCACCACCCGTCTTCCGGATCGCCTTCGTCTGCACCGGCAACATCTGCCGCTCCCCCATGGCGGAGATCGTCTTCCGGGACATGGTGCAGCGCGCGGGGCACGCGGATCGGGTGTCCGTGACGAGCGCGGGGACGGGCGACTGGCACGTGGGCGAGCAGGCGGACGCGCGCACGCTCGCGGCGCTGGAGCGACGCGGCCTCTCGGGCACCGCGCACCGCGCCAAGCAGTTCGACGCGGACACGCTGCCGGACCTCGACCTGGTGGTCGTGTTCGATCGCGGGCAGGAGCGGACGCTGCGCCAGTGGGCCCGGACGGAGGCCGACCGCGCGAAGATCCACCTGCTGCTGTCGTTCGACCCTCCCCAGGCGCACCTGCGGGACGTGCCCGACCCGTACTACACGGACGCGGCGATGTTCGATCGGGTTCTTGGGATGATAGAGCGTGCCGCCCGGGCCCTCCTCACGCAGGTGGAGCCCGGGATCCGTTTCCCCAGCTAGGAGATCACCCGCATGAGCCCGTTGCCCCCGCAGGTGCTGAGCCCCCTCGACGGCCGCTACGCCCCCGTCGTCACCGAGCTCGGCGAGCACCTCTCGGAGGCGGGCCTCAACCGGGCGCGCATCCACGTCGAGATCGAGTGGCTCATCCACCTGACCGACCGCTCGCTCCTCTCCTCCACGCCCTTCACGGATGCGCAGAAGGCCGCCCTCCGCGAGGTCGTCACGGGCTTCGGGCAGGAGCAGATCGACGCGCTCGCCCGCGTGGAGGCCGTCACCCGGCACGACGTGAAGGCCGTGGAGTACTTCGTGCGCGACCGCCTCGAGGAGCTGGGGCTCGGGCACGTGGCCGAGCTCACGCACTTCGCCTGCACGAGCGAGGACATCAACAACCTCTCGTACGCGCTCGTCATCGACCGCGCGGTGCGGGAGGTCTGGCTGCCGAAGCTCGTCGCGGTCATCGGCGCCATCCGCGAGCGCGCGCTGCTTTTCCGCGACGACGCGATGCTGTCGCGCACGCACGGGCAGCCCGCGACCCCCACCACCCTCGGCAAGGAGCTCGCGGTCTTCGTGCACCGGCTGGAGCGCCTCCGCGCCGACGTGGAGGACGTGGAGGTGCTGGGCAAGTTCAGCGGCGCGACGGGCACCTTCGCGGCCCACCTCGCCGCCGACGGCTCCGTCGACTGGCCCGCCGAGTCACGCGCGTTCGTCACCGGCCTGGGACTCGTGTGGAATTCCCTCACGACGCAGATCGAGTCGCACGACTGGCAGGCGGAGCTGTACACGCGCATCGCGCACGTGAACCGCGTCCTGCACAACCTGTGCACCGACGTGTGGACCTACATCTCGCTGGGCTACTTCCGGCAGATCCCGCAGGCGGGCGCGACCGGGTCCTCGACCATGCCCCACAAGATCAACCCCATCCGATTCGAGAACGCGGAGGCGAACCTCGAGCTCTCCGACGCGCTCCTCGACTCGCTGGCGGCGACGCTCGTGACCTCGCGCTTGCAGCGCGACCTCACCGACTCCACGACGCAGCGCAACGTCGGCGTCGCGCTCGGTCACTCGCTGCTCGCTCTGGACAACATCGGACGAGGGCTCCAGGAGATCGACGTCGATCGCGCGCTGCTCGCCGCCGACCTCGACGCCAACTGGGAGATCCTCGGAGAGGCGATCCAGACGGTCATCCGCACGGAGATCGTGGCGGGGCGCAGCTCCATCAGCGATCCCTACGCCGTGCTCAAGGAGCTCACGCGCGGCAAGCGCGTCGGGCGCGACGAGATGCGCGCGTTCGTCTCCGGCCTGGACATCGGCGACGCGGCGAAGGTCCGTCTGCTCGAGCTGACGCCGGCCGGATACGCGGGCCTGGCGTCGCAGCTGGTCGACCACATCCTCTGACCCGTCGCGATCCGGTCGTGGGCGAGGCCGCCGCGTGCGCCTCGCTCGGGCCGGATCCCATCGGGATCACGGCCCGCCCGGGCCTCGGCGCTCACGGCCCTCGGTGGGCGGGTAGGCGATGGATGCGGGCCGACCGGCGACCTGCGACCCTGCGACCTGCGCGCGCGGCTAGTGCCGGGTCGGCCGGTCGGGGTGGTCCTGCTCGTCCATGTCCTGCAGCTCGTCGCGGTTCGGCTTGAACGACAGGGCGAGCATGGCCAGCATCACGAGGGCGCCGATGAACGCGACGCCCGTGAACACGACCACGACCGTCCACCCCTGACCATCGGCGGGACGGGTGCTGAGCGCCACGATGACGCCCACGAACACGGCGAGCGCGGCGGCGATGCCGAGGAGCTCGGCGGGGCGCATGCGGTCCTTGCGGATGTTGGAAGTCACGGTCAGCTCGCGCTCTCGGTGGTCCGGGGGGCGTCCGCCGCGGAGGTCGCGGTGGGCGTGGAGGTGCCCCATTTCATGCTCAGGGCGGCGATGACCAGGAAGACCCCGACGATCGCCGCGTAGGCGCCCAGGAGGCCCACGGCCACCACGGGCGCGGTGAGCTGGCCCTCGCGCTGCTCGACTCCGCCGTACTGCACGACGAGATCCGGCGGCACCAGGAGGAAGGCGACGGCGAGCACGACCGTGAGCGCGCCGGTGGTGATCGCGTCGCTCGCACCGGGCACGCGGCCGCGTGAACGCAGACCGGCGACGAGCTCGAGGAAGCCGGTGATCGCGGCCCAGACGCTCACGACGTAGAGGAGCACCAGCACGCCCCCGTCCCGCGCGAGGAGCGCGGCGACCCCGGCGACCACGGTGAGCGCGCCCTGCGCGATGGCGCTGGTGCGGAGGCGGGCGGCGGGCCCGCGGAGGGCGCGCGCGCCGAGGCCCGCGGTGATGGCGCCCGAGAGGATCGCGAAGACGCCGAACGCCGTCAGGCCGAGGGCCGGCGAGTGGTCGCTGGAGAAGGTGATGAACGCGGCGAGAGCGAGGGCCGGCAGTGCGCGCAGGAGGAGCACGGGCCAGTACGCCGCCCGGAACGTCAGCTCGTCCTCGGACACGGCAGCCTCTCTCTCCATCCGGGCCAGCCTACTCGGTGGGTTCCTGGGCGGATGCTCGGGCGGACGCCCGCGGTGACGCCCGCGCGCGGCTGGCCTAGGCTCGGGACGTGACGAGTCCCCTCCCCCGTCTGGCCGCCGCGACGGCCGGTGCGGTCGCCGGGCTCGTCATCGTCTGCGCCGTGGGCGTGGCGTGCGGGATCGTCTACGCGAACCGGGCGTTCTGACGGCACGGCGGAGTCGCCGTCGCCGGACGGATGCGCGGTACGGGTCGGCCGGTCGCGCGGATCACGCGGGAGACGGCAGGAGAGCGCGGCACCCGCGGATCGGACCATCGCGACCGCCGCCCGCACCGGTGCCGCACCAGCACCCGCACCCGCACCCGCACCCGCACCCGCACGACCCGTGCCCGCCGGCTCCGCCCCGGATCCGCCCGCACCGCCCCGCCTAGCCCCGTAGAACCACCCCGTCCCCCGCAATCGAGAGGCCCCGCCGTGTCCCAGCCCGAGATCGCGTCGCGAACCGGAACCGCCAGCGGCCACGCGACCGGCGGCCGTGCGACCGGCGGCTTCATCCCGGTCGACCGCGCCGTCGTCGCCGCGCCCGAGGGAGCTGCGGCGGCCCTGGCCCGGCGCGACCGGCTCGCCCTCGGCATCGACATCGGCGGCACGACCCTCAAGGCCGGGATCGTCGACGTCACCACGGGGATCCGGCTCACGGAGCGGATGACGGTCGGGAAGCCCGTCGGCGGCGAGCCCGAGGACATCGCGGACGTGATCGCCGAGATCGTCCTCGAGCTCACCCCCGACGAGGACCTGCCCGTGGGCGTGGGGGTCCCGGGGATCGTGCGCGACGGGATCGTGCGCTCCTCCGCCCACATCTCCGACCGCTGGCTCGGCATGGACGCGCGCTCGGCCATCCGCGAGCGGAGCGGGATCGACGTGCTCACCGTCAACGACGCCGACGCGGCCGGCGTGGCCGAGCTCGAGTACGGCGTGCTGCAGGGTCGCGGCGGGCTCGTGATCCTCACCACGCTGGGCACGGGCATCGGCACGGCCCTGCTCCACGACGGCACCCTCATCCCGAACAGCGAGCTGGGGCACATCCACCTCGACGGCGGCGACTACGAGATGCAGGCGGCGTTCTCCGCCGTCCGACGCGAGGGCATCACGTTCGAGGAGTGGGCGGCGCGGCTCCAGCGCTACTACCGGCACCTCGAGTCGATCATGTCGCCCGACCTGATCGTCGTGGGCGGCGCCGCGGCCCACGAGTTCGGGCGCTTCTCCGCGTTCCTCGACCTCGACACCGAGATCATCGCGGCGAGCCGCGGGAACGACGCCGGACTCGTCGGCGCGGCGCTCCTCGCGCACCGGGCGGGCGTCGCCCCCGACTGACGGCGGGCGTCACGCCGACTGACCGGGCGGGCCTCCTGCGGCTCGGATCAGCGGCCGGCTCGGCGGAACGGCCCCGCGGCCCTGCGGGTCGGCCTCGCG
>NZ_JAVCVL010000008.1:0-39700 GCF_032917815.1 Clavibacter sp. MX14-G9D
TCACGGCAGACCGCGGGCTCGCCGCGCGCGTCGAGGCCCGGGGTGCGCGCGTCGCGGGTCCCGGGCGGATCCGGGCGCTCCTCGACGCGCATCGGGTTCCCGGCCTCGGCTGACGGCGCCGCCGCCGGCCCGCGCCGTCAGCGCCCGGCGGGATCCGTGACGAAGTCGATGAGCTGCTCCACCCGGCCGAGGAGCGCGGGCTCCAGGTCCTGGTAGGAGCGCACCTGGCCGAGGATCCGCTGCCACGCCCGGGCGATGTCCGCCTGCTCCGCGTGCGGCCAGCCGAGCGCCGCGCAGATGCCGTGCTTCCACTCCACGTTCCGGGGGATCACCGGCCACTCGCGCAGTCCGAGGCGCCCGGGCTTCACCGACTGCCAGACGTCGACGTAGGGGTGGCCCACCACGAGCGCGTGCGCGCGGTGCGGGCCGCGGGCGACGGACTCGGCGATGCGGCTCTCCTTCGAGCCGGGCACGAGGTGGTCGACGAGCACCCCAACGCGGCGACCGCGCCCGGGACGGAAGCGGTCGAGCTCCTCGTCGAGGTGGTCGACGCCCTCCAGGTACTCGACGACGACGCCCTCGATCCGCAGGTCCTCGCCCCACACCCGCTCCACGAGCTCGGCGTCGTGCCGGCCCTCCACGAAGATGCGGCTGGGGAGCGCGACGCGGGCGCGCGCGTCGGCGACCGCGAGCGAGCCGGATGCCGTCCGGGCGGGGCCCGTCGGCGCCGCGCGGGGCACGCGCAGGGCCACGGGCTCGCCCTCGAGGAGGAACGCGCCGCCGAGCGGGAACGTGCGCTGCTTCCGCCGGAAGTCCTCGAGCACGACCATGCCGGACTCGACGCGCACGATCGCGCCGCAGAAGCCCGTCGACAGCTCCTCGACCACGAGCTCGCGCGTCGCGTCCTGCGGACGGGGCGCCGCCTTCGCGGGCCCGCGCCAGCCGGGGGCGAGCACGTCCTGTCCGTAGCGGTCGTCGTCGAAGGGGGGCGGCGTCATGCTCCCAGGGTGCCACGGGAGGCGTCGCGCACCCGGTCGACGAGCCGACGCCAGGGGCCGTCGACCGCCGCCTCGCCGAGGCGCGCCTCGCGGTCGCCCGCGCGCACCAGGTAGACGAAGCGGTCGGCTCCCGGGCTCGGCGGGGACGGCGCGTCCCAGGGGCACTCGTCGAGGAGCGCGTCCCAGTCCGCGCGGTCGTCCGCGGCGGCGTCGACGCGCACCGACCAGGTGCGGGTCATGCCCGCCATCCCGCCCGTGCGCGACACGGCGATCTCCACCTAGACCTCAATCCCGACGCCCTCCCACGCCGCCTGGATCGCGGCGACCTCGGACGCGCCCTCACCGTACCGCGCCGTCGCCGCGTCCACGGTGGCCCGGGCGAACCGCGGGAAGTCGCAGTCGGGCCGCACGGTGCCGGCGACCATCACGTCGTACCAGACCCGCCCCGCGCCCTCCCAGGCCCGCCCGCCGATGGCGGTGGCCGCGAGGAAGAACGCGCGGTTCGGGATGCCGGAGTTGACGTGCACGCCCCCGTTGTCCTCCGCGGTCTCCACGTAGTCGTCCATGTGCCCGGGTTGCGGGTCCTTCCCGAGCACGTCGTCGTCGTACGCGGTGCCCGGGGCGCGCATGGAGCGGAGCGCGAGCCCGGTCGACCGGTCGAGGAACAGCTCCGCGCCGACGAGCCAGTCCGCCTGGTCGGCGGTCTGCCCGAGCGAGTGCTGCTCCACGAGCACGCCGAACACGTCCGAGATCGACTCGTTGAGCGCGCCCGACTGCCCCTGGTACACGAGGCCGAGGGTCAGCTCCGTGACGCCGTGGGCGAGCTCGTGGCCGATGACCGTCAGCGAGCGCGTGAAGGGCGCGAACACCTCGCCGTCCCCGTCGCCGAAGACCATGCGCGTGCCGTCCCAGAACGCGTTGTCGTACTCCTCGCCGTAGTGCACGGTCGCCAGCAGCGGCAGGCCGCGGTCGTCGAGCGAGGCCCGGCCGTAGACCTCCGAGAAGAGCGCGTAGGTGGCGCCGAGCCCGGCGTAGGCCTCGTCGACCTGCGCGTCGCCGGTGTCGGGCGCGCCCTCGACGCGGACCGTCCGGCCCGGCAGCTCCTCGCGGTTCTGGGCGTCCGACACGGTCCGGTGGATCCCCGACGGGTCCCGGTCCGCGAGCGCCGCGGGATCGGGCAGGGCACCCGGCCCGCGGCGGTCGTGGATGAGCGGCCCCTGGTCGCGGAGGGCGCGGCGCGCGGCCTGCCGCACGGCGGACACCCGGTCGGGGTCGGCCTCGGCGAGGCGGGTCAGCAGGTACGGGGGGAGGATCGTGCGTCTCATGCACCGAAGACTCGCACGGGGCGGCGACATCGTCACGGGTCGCGGCGGATCCCGTCGCCGGCCGTCCGTCGCACCCCGCGCCGGGGTGGTCTCAGCGGGTCCAGCGGTACCCGAGCTCGGGGCGGCCGGGCGTCCCGTACCTCGGCACGCGCTCGACCTGGCCGACGTCCGCGAGGTACTCGAGGTACCGCCGGGCCGTCACGCGGGACACGTCGAGCGCACCCGACACCTCGGCGGCGGACACGCCCTCGGCTGCGTGCGCGCCCTCCCGGGTGCGCGAGCCGTCGGCGGGGCGGTCCGCGCGCGCGATGCCGCGCACGAGGTCCAGCGTCTCCGCCGACATGCCCTTCGGCAGCCGTGCGTCGGACGCGGGGGAGCGGAGCGCCGCGAGGGCCCGGTCGACCTGCAGCTGCGTCGTGCTGCCGCTCCCGGCTCCGAGCCCCTCGCGATAGCCGACGTACGCGGCCATCTTCTCCGCGAAGGCCGCGAACGTGAAGGGCTTGATGAGGTACTGCACGATCCCCGCGGTCACGGAGCTGCGCACGACGGCTTGGTCGCGCACGGCCGTCACCGCCACGACGTCGGTCGCCCGACCGGCGGCGCGCAGCCGACGGCAGACCTCGAGGCCGTGCATGTCGGGGAGGGTCATGTCGAGGAGCACCAGGTCGATCCCGTCGGGACCGGCGTCCGCCACGAGCCGCAGGGCCTCGCCGCCCGTGTGGGCGACCCCCGCGACGAGGAAGCCGTCGAGCCGACCCACGTAGGCGGCGTGCGCCTCCGCGGTCAGGACGTCGTCGTCGACGACCAGCACGCGGATCACGCCCGCACCCCGCCGTCCCGCGCGTCCGCGTCGGCCGGCAGCACGACGCGGAAGCGCGCGCCGCCCAGCCGCGCGTCCGCGTCCGCCACCTCGACCCGCCCGCCGAGCCGCGCGGCCGAGCGCGCGACGAGCGCGAGCCCCACCCCGCGCGTCCCGTCGTCGCCCGTCTTGGTCGTGACCCCGAACTCGAGGACGCGCGCGCGGATCCCGGGATCCACCCCCGGCCCGTCGTCCGCCACCTCGATGACGAGCGCCCCCGCGGCGGTCCGCGACAGCGACAGCTCCACGCGGCCGCGGTCCACGCCCCGGGCCGTGGCGACGGAGGGGTCGGCGGCCGCGTCGATGGCGTTGTCGACCAGGTTCCCGACGACGGTCACCAGCTCGGTCGCGGGCACCCCCGGGTCGCCGGTGCCGTCGGCGACGCGCACGGTCAGCTCCACCCCGCGCTCGGCGGCCTGGGCGGCCTTGCCGCGCACCAGGGCCCGCACCACCGGATCGGCGTCCTCGGCGAGACCGCCCTCGGACGCGCGCCGGTCCGTCTCGAGCTCGGAGGCCGCCAGCGCGAGCGCCTCGCGCGGTCGCTCCAGCTCGATGAGCGAGACGATGGTGTGCAGCCGGTTCGCGAACTCGTGCGTCTGCGCGCGCATGGCGTCGGAGAGCGTCCGCAGCGTCGCCAGCTCGCCCGACAGGCGCTGGATCTCCGTCCGGTCCCGGAGCGTCGTCACCGTCCCGAGGCGCGCGGCGCTCCCGGTCCGGCCCGTCGGCAGCGCGGGCCGCTGGGTGACCACGAGGACGCGCCCGGACGGCAGGTGCACGACCTCGTCCGCCGTGGTGCCCTCGGCGAGCAGCCGCCCGATCGCCGCGGGCAGGCCGAGGCTCCCGACCTCGACGGGACCGGCGGAGGGATCCACGTCGAGGTCCAGCAGCTCGGCCGCCTGGTCGTTGTGCAGCACGAGCCGCCGGTCCCGGTCGACGAGCACGATGCCCTCGCCGACCGAGTGGAGCACCGACTCGTAGTACGCGAGCATGCGGGCCATCTCCTCGGGTCCGAGTCCCCAGGTGGTGCGCGCGAGCGACCGGCTGAGGAGGACGGCCCCCGCGGCGAGGAGGAGGGCGAGCGCGCCGACCGTCCCGATGAGCCCGGGCAGGCGCGCCGCGAGGACCTCCGAGACGCGCTCGACGGTGACCCCGGCCGCCACCAGCCCCACGATGCCCCCGTCCGCGTCGCGCACGGGGACGACGGCCCGTACGCTCGGCCCGAGCGTCCCCGTGTAGGTCTCGGTCATCGTGCGCCCGGCGAGCGCGGGACCGGTGGTGCCGAGGTACCGCCGGCCGATCTCGTCGGGGTCCGGGTGAGTCACCCGCACGGTGTCGCGGTCCATGATCGTGACGAAGTCCACCCCGGTGTCGCGCGTCACGTCCCGGGAGTAGCCGAGGAGCGCGGCCGTGGGGTCCGCCGACGCGAGCCCCTCCGCGACCCGGGGCGAGTCGGCCACGGTGATGGCGACGGCCAGGCTCCGGTCGGCGGCGGACTGCTCGGCCCGCTGCCGGGAGTCGGCCCACAGCGCCGCGGTCGCGACCACGGCCACCAGGAGGAGGACCCCGAGCTGGACCACCAGGAGCCGGGCGGCGATGCCGCGGGGGAGGCGCGGCCGTCGGGAGCGGGGGTCTCGTGCGGGGCCGGGCAGCGCGCCTCGCGACATGCTGCCTCCTCGCGTCCGCGGCCGGCACCCCGGCAGGAACATTATGAACACAACGACGGCCGGGCCCCGAGCGTGGGACATCCTGACGAGGACCGCCTGGCGCACCCCGTGCGCCGGCGCCGCTCACGAGACAAGGACGTCCCATGACCAACCCCATCGCCGCGCTCCGCCGCCTGGACCGCCAGCACTACCTCTACATCGCCGTCATCCTGGCGGTCCTCCTCGGCGTCACCGTCGGGCTCGTCGCCCCCGAGACGGGAGTGGCGCTCAAGCCGGTCGGCGACGCCTTCGTCGCCCTCATCAAGATGATGATCGCGCCCATCATCTTCTGCACCATCGTCCTCGGCGTCGGCTCGGTCGCGAAGGCCGCGACGGTCGGCCGGGTCGGCGGCCTCGCCCTCCTCTACTTCATCGTCATGTCGACGTTCGCGCTGGCCATCGGCCTGCTGGTCGGCAACCTCGTGCACCCGGGCGAGGGCCTCGACCTCAGCGGCCTGCGCGCGCCGGAGGGCTCGACGGAGGCGACGGGCGAGAAGGACTTCCTCCTCTCGATCATCCCGACGTCGCTCCTCTCCTCGCTCACCTCCGGCAGCATCCTGCAGACGCTGTTCGTGGCGCTGCTCGTCGGCTTCGCGCTGCAGCAGCTCGGGAAGCGCGGCGAGCCGGTGCTCGAGGGCATCCGCAACATCCAGGTCCTCGTCTTCCGCATCCTCAGCATGGTGATGTGGGTGGCCCCGATCGGCGCGTTCGGCGCCATCGCCGCGGTCGTCGGCGCCACCGGGTTCCAGGCGGTCATCAGCCTCGCGACCCTCATGATCGGCTTCTACGTCACCTGCGCGCTGTTCATCGTGGCGGTCCTCGGCCCGCTGCTGTGGTTCGTCGCCCGCGTCAGCATCTTCAAGCTCATGCGCTACCTCGGCCGCGAGTACCTGCTCATCGTGTCCACGTCGTCGTCCGAGGTGGCACTGCCCCGGCTCATCGCGAAGATGGAGCACGTCGGCGTCTCGCGCCCGGTCGTCGGCATCACGGTCCCCACGGGATACTCGTTCAACCTCGACGGCACGGCCATCTACCTGACCATGGCGTCCCTGTTCATCGCGAGCGCCCTCGGCAGCCCGCTGGCCATCGGCGAGCAGGTGTCGCTGCTGGTCTTCATGATCATCGCCTCCAAGGGCGCCGCGGGCGTCACGGGCGCCGGCCTCGCGACCCTGGCCGGCGGGCTCCAGTCCCACCGTCCCGACCTGGTGGACGGCGTCGGCCTCATCGTCGGCATCGACCGCTTCATGTCCGAGGCGCGCGCGCTCACGAACTTCACCGGCAACGCGGTGGCGACGCTGCTCATCGGCACCTGGACCCGCGGCATCGACGCGGAGCGCGTGGCCCTCGTCCTCGGCGGCGGCGACCCCTTCGACGAGGCGAGCATGGGCGCGGAGCACGGGGCCCGGCTGGAGGCACCCGCCGAGGCGCTCGAGGCCGACGTCACGCGCTCCGCGGGGTCCGGCGACGAGCCGCGCCCGGCCTCCCGCTGAGCCGGGTCGGGGCCACGCCCGGGGCGATCCCGCCGTGGTCCCGGCCGTGTCCGATCCGTTACGCTGTCAGGTCACAGGAGGTACGACCATGGATGGACGCGAAGACGGTCACGGCGCCACGCGCGTGCCCGAGCAGTACACGAGCACGGACACCACGGCCACCTTCCGCGACGAGCTGGGAGCGGCCCTCGCGGGCCTCGACGGCGCGGTCTCGGCCGAGGAGAAGGACGCCGTCACGGCCCTGCCCTCCGGCTCCGCCCTCCTCGTCGTCCGCCGCGGTCCGAACCAGGGCGCGCGCTTCCTCCTCGACGCCGACGTCACGGTCGCCGGCCGTCACCCGGACGCCGACATCTTCCTCGACGACGTGACGGTGTCGCGCCGTCACGCGGAGTTCATCCGCCAGGGGACCTCGTTCCAGGTGAAGGACCTCGGCTCCCTCAACGGCACCTACTTCGACGGGGTCCGCATCGACACCGCCCTGCTCCAGGACGGCGCCGAGGTCCAGGTCGGCAAGTTCCGCCTCACGTTCTACGCGTCCCGCACCGACCTCGTCGGCCGGACGACCGAGTAGTGCCGGCGTCCGCCGCCCGGTCGACGCCTGCCCGCACCCCCGGTCTCCTCAGCATCGGACAAGTGCTGGCGCGCCTGACGCCGGAGTTCCCCGACCTGACCAACAGCAAGCTCCGCTTCCTCGAGGAGCAGGGGCTCGTCCAGCCGTCGCGGACGGAGTCCGGCTACCGCAAGTTCAGCCCGGCCGACGTCGAGCGGCTGCGGACCGTCCTCGGCATGCAGCGCGACCACTACCTGCCGCTCAAGGTCATCCGCTCCTACCTGCGCGACCTCGACGCCGGCCTGTCGCCGGCCCTGCCCGGCGGCGCGACCACGCCCCCCGTCTCCATGCTCGACCAGGAGCGGCGCTACAGCAGGGCGGAGCTCGTCCGCGAGTCGGGAGCCACCGCCCCGCTGCTCGGCGACGCGATCACCGCGGGCGTGCTCGTGCCCGCCGAGGTGTACGGCGAGGAGGCGGTGCAGGTCATGCGCGCGCTCGTCGAGCTGCAGCGCACCGGCATCGAGCCGCGCCACCTCCGGGGCTTCCGCCAGGCCGCGGAGCGGGAGCTGAGCCTCATCGAGTCGGCGCTCGTCCCCGTGTCCCGGCGCCGCGACGCGTCCAGCCGCGCGCACGCGGCGGAGCTCGCCCGCGAGATCGCGACCCAGCTGGAGGTCGTGCGGGGCAGCCTCATCCGCTCCGCGCTCGGCCGCCTCTCCTCCTGATCGGCCTGGCACCCGGGCGACCGGCCCGTAGACTGACGTGTCCGCACGGGACGATCCGCACGTCGGACCGGTCCGGCGGGACCGGTCGATGCGCGCCCCCGCGGGGGGCGTGGCGGAGCGCCGGGACGACACGCCGGGCGCTTCCGCCGGATGTCGTTGATCGGGCCCGCGGGCCCCGCTACCGTGAGAGCACGATCCCGACGAACCGACCCGAGCAGCGCGCGCACCCCACGGGGGCGGACGCCGAGGGGTGGAAGGCAGAACGATGAGCGACTCCACCCCGGACTCCGGGAGATACGACCTCGGTCTGCTGTTCACCGACGGCCTCCCCGAGATGGACGCCAGCGCCGGCTACCGCGGCGCCGTCGCCGCCCGCGCCGCGGGGATCACCTACCGCCAGCTCGACTACTGGGCACGCACCGGCCTCGTCGAGCCCACCGTCCGCGGCGCCTCCGGCTCCGGCACGCAGCGCCTCTACGGGTTCCGCGACATCCTCGTCCTCAAGCTCGTCAAGCGCCTCCTCGACACCGGCATCTCCCTCCAGCAGATCCGCACCGCGGTGAACCAGCTGCGCGAGTCCGGCGTCGTCGACCTGGCGCAGACCACCCTCATGAGCGACGGCGCCAGCGTCTACCTCTGCACCAGCAACGACGAGGTCATCGACCTGGTCAGCCGCGGCCAGGGCGTGTTCGGCATCGCCGTCGGCAAGGTCCTCCGCGAGGTGGAGCACAGCCTCGTCGAGATCGACACCCAGACCGTCGACCCCACCGACGAGCTCGCCGCACGACGGGCCGTCAAGGCCTCCTAGGCCCTACCGGGGCCGCGGGGTCCCTGAAGTGCGCGGCCGCCTCGCAGCGCGGTCGTTCCGTGGCACCGCTCTCGGCGCGGGTGCCCCCATGCTCCGGACGTGCCTCCGCGCGCCGACGCGACGAGCGCGCCGGACGGCAGGACCCCGAGGCCGACCCGCACGGGTCGGAGCGGATCAGCGGGCGGCGTTCTCCGCGTAGTCGCCGATCTTGGCGGTGCGCATGATGCGCTCGAGGAGCTGGTCGAAGTTGCGCGCCATCTCCTGCGCGCTCTCGCCGGGCCACACGTGCAGCGGCTTGGCGGCCCCCTGCGCCTGCTGGAGCGACGTGCGCTCGGGCAGCTGCGGGCTCAGCACGAGCGGGCCGAACATGTCGCGGAGCTCCTTGATGCGGAACTGGTGCTCGAGCGACTGGACGCGCGCCCGGTTCACGATGATGCCGAGGGGCTGCAGGCGGGGCGAGAGGCCGCGCCGGATCTCCTCGATGGCGCGCAGCGCGCGGTCCGCGGCGGCGACCGAGAAGAGGCCGGGCTCGGTGACGACCGTCACGCGGTCGCTGGCGGCCCACGCGGTGCGCGTGAGGGCGTTGAGCGAGGGCGCGCAGTCGATGAGCACGAGGTCGTAGTCGGCCTCGACGTTCGCGAGGGCCTCCTCGAGCTTCCAGATGTCGCGGATGCTGGGGTGCGGGCCGTCGAAGTTGATGGCGGACGGGCTGCCGATCATGACGTCGATGGTGCCCGTGCGGCCCTTGGTCCAGCCGCTGGGGGCGATGGCCGCGCGCACGATCTTCTCCTTGGGGGAGGCGAGCACGTCGGCGACGTTGAGGTGGCCGGCGACCTGGATGTCCATGCCGGTCGACACGTCGGCCTGCGGGTCGAGGTCGACCACGAGGGTCCTCAAGCCGCGGGAGAAGGCGGCGGACGCCAGTCCCAGGGTCACGGTGGTCTTTCCCACGCCCCCCTTGAGGGAGCTGACGCTGAGTACATGCACGGGTGACAGGCTACCGTCGATACTCTGGGAGAACCTAAACGCGGGGGTCCCGAAGCCCGTCTGACGAGAGGCCCGCCATGTTCACGAAGATCCTCGTCGCCAACCGGGGGGAGATCGCGATCCGGGCGTTCCGGGCCGCCGTCGAGCTGGGCGCCCGCACCGTGGCCGTGTACCCCCACGAGGACCGGCACTCCCTGCACCGCCTGAAGGCCGACGAGGCCTACCTCATCGGCGAGGAGGGCCACCCCGTCCGGGCCTACCTCGACGTCGACGAGATCATCCGCGTGGCGCTCGAGTGCGGGGCCGACGCCATCTACCCGGGGTACGGGTTCCTGTCGGAGAACCCGGGCCTCGCGCGCGCCGCGGCGGACAACGGCATCGCCTTCATCGGACCCGGCGCGGACGTGCTCGAGATGGCCGGCAACAAGGTCACGGCGAAGGAGCACGCGACGCGGGCCGGTGTCCCGGTCCTCGCGTCGACCCCGCCGTCGAGGGACGTGGACCTGCTGCTCTCCCAGGCGGAGGGGATCGGCTTCCCGGTGTTCGCGAAGGCCGTCGCGGGCGGCGGCGGGCGCGGCATGCGGCGCGTCGAGCGGCCGGAGGACCTCGAGGGCGCGCTCCGCGCCGCCATGCGCGAGGCGGACAGCGCCTTCGGGGACCCCACCATGTTCCTCGAGCAGGCGGTGCTCCGTCCGCGGCACATCGAGGTGCAGATCCTCGCGGACGCCGCGGGCGAGACCGTGCACCTGTTCGAGCGCGACTGCTCGGTGCAGCGCCGCCACCAGAAGGTCGTGGAGATCGCGCCCGCGCCGAACCTCGATCCGGCCGTCCGCGACGCCATGCACGCCCACGCCGTCGCCTTCGCCCGCAGCATCGGGTACGTGAACGCCGGCACGGTCGAGTTCCTGCTCGACACCGACGGTCCGCGCGCGGGCCAGCACGTCTTCATCGAGATGAACCCGCGCATCCAGGTGGAGCACACCGTGACCGAGGAGGTCACCGACGTCGACCTCGTGCAGTCGCAGATGCGCATCGCGGCGGGGGAGACCCTGGACGGCCTCGGCCTCCACCAGGACGACATCGTGCTGCACGGCGCCGCCCTCCAGTGCCGGATCACGACGGAGGACCCGGCGCAGGGCTTCCAGCCCGACACCGGGAAGATCACGACCTACCGCTCGCCGGGCGGCGGCGGGATCCGCATCGACGGCGGCACGGTCGCGACCGGAGCGCAGATCAGCCCGCACTTCGACTCCATGCTCGCGAAGCTCACCTGCCGGGGCCGCGACTTCGCCACCGCGGTCACGCGCGCCAAGCGGGCCCTGGCGGAGTTCCGCATCCGGGGCGTCTCCACCAACATCCCGTTCCTCCAGGGCGTCCTCGACGACCCCGCGTTCCAGGCGGGCGACCTGAGCACCTCCTTCATCGACGAGCGCCCGGGCCTCGTGCGCAGCAACGTCTCGAAGGACCGCGGCACGAAGATCCTCAACTGGCTCGCCGACGTCACGGTGAACCAGCCGAACGGCCCCCGCACCGCGGCCGTCCGCCCCGCGGACAAGCTGCCCGCGGTCGACCTGCAGCAGCCGGCCCCCGCGGGATCCCGGCAGCGCCTCCTCGAGCTCGGCCCGCGCGGCTTCGCCGAGGCCCTGCGCGCGCAGACCGCCCTCGCCGTCACCGAGACGACGTTCCGCGACGCGCACCAGTCGCTGCTCGCCACGCGCGTGCGCACCCGCGACCTCGTCGCCGTCGCGCCCCACGTCGCGCGCACCACGCCGGAGCTGCTGTCGGTCGAGGCATGGGGCGGGGCGACGTACGACGTCGCCCTCCGGTTCCTCGGCGAGGACCCGTGGGAGCGGCTCGCGTCGCTCCGCGAGGCTCTCCCGAACATCGCCATCCAGATGCTGCTGCGCGGGGCCAACACCGTGGGCTACACGCCGTACCCGGTCGAGGTCACCGACGCCTTCGTGCAGGAGGCCGCCGCCACCGGCGTCGACGTCTTCCGCATCTTCGACGCCCTCAACGACGTCGAGCGCATGCGCCCCGCCATCGACTCCGTGCTCGCGACCGGCACCACCGTCGCGGAGGTCGCGCTCTGCTACACGGGCAACCTGCTCGATCCCGCGGAGGACCTCTACACGCTCGACTACTACCTGGGCCTCGCCGAGCGCAGCGTGCAGGCCGGCGCGCACGTCCTCGCGATCAAGGACATGGCCGGGCTCCTCCGCCCGGCCGCGGCCGAGCGGCTCGTCGCCGCGTTGCGCCGCGAGTTCGACCTCCCGGTGCACGTGCACACCCACGACACCGCGGGCGGGCAGCTCGCCACCCTCCTCGCCGCCAGCCGCGCGGGCGCCGACGCGGTCGACGTCGCCAGCGCGCCGATGTCGGGCACCACGAGCCAGCCGTCGGCCTCGGCGCTGGTGGCCGCCCTCGCCGACACGGAGCGTGACACGGGCCTCTCCCTCGACGCGGTCAGCGACCTCGAGCCCTACTGGGAGGCCGTGCGTCGTCTCTACCGCCCCTTCGAGTCCGGGCTCCCCGGTCCGACGGGGCGGGTGTACCGCCACGAGATCCCGGGCGGCCAGCTGTCGAACCTGCGGCAGCAGGCGATCGCCCTCGGCCTCGCCGACGACTTCGAGCTCATCGAGGACATGTACGCCGCCGCCGACCGCATCCTCGGCCGCATCCCCAAGGTCACCCCGTCCTCGAAGGTGGTGGGCGACCTCGCCCTGCAGCTCGCCGCTGCGAGAGCCGACCCGCACGACTTCGCGGAGAACCCGCAGGACTACGACATCCCCGACTCCGTCGTCGGCTTCATGGCGGGCGAGCTGGGCGACCTCCCCGGCGGCTGGCCCGAGCCCTTCCGCACCCGCGTCCTGCAGGGCCGCGACGTGCGCATCGGCGTGACGCCGCTCACGGCCGAGGACCGCGGCGCGCTCGAGGTGCCCGGGGCCGCCAGGCGCCGGACGCTCAACCGCCTCCTGTTCCCCCAGCCGACGGAGCAGTTCGAGACCATCCGGGAGCTGTTCGGCGACCTGTCGGTCCTCGACACCGACGACTACCTGCACGGGCTCCGTCCCGGCCAGGAGCACGCCGTGCGGATCGGCCGCGGCGTCGAGGTGCTCATCGGCCTCGAGGCGGTCGGCGAGGCGGACGAGTCGGGCATGCGCACCGTCATGGTCGTCATGAACGGCCAGCTCCGTCCCGTCTTCGTGCGCGACCGCCGCATCGGGGTCACCACCGTCGCGGCCGAGAAGGGCGACCCGTCGCGGCCCGGGCACGTGTCGGCGCCGTTCTCCGGCGTCGTGACGCTCAAGGTCGAGGAGGGCGCCGTCGTCGGGGCCGGCCAGGCGGTCGCGTCCATCGAGGCCATGAAGATGGAGGCGGCCATCACGTCGCCCGTCGCGGGACGCGTCGCGCGCCTCGCGGTGCCCACCACGCAGCAGGTCGACGCGGGCGACCTGCTCGTGGTCGTCGAGGACCAGGGATAGAGGAGCGGATGACCGGCACGGGACACGACGAGGACGAGCGCTACGACCTGGTGATCGTGGGCGGCGGATCGGGCAACTCGATCGTCGACGAGCGCTTCGCGGGCCAGCGGGTGCTCATCGTCGACGACGGCGAGCACTTCGGCGGCACCTGCCTCAACGCGGGGTGCATCCCCACGAAGATGCTCGTGCACGTGGCGGACCTGGCGGCCGACACCCGCGACGCCCCGGCGCTCGGCCTCCGCGCCACGGTGGACGCCGTCGACTGGCCCGCCATCGCCGCCCGGGTCTTCGGGCGCATCGACGCCATCAGCGAGGGCGGCCGGGAGTGGCGCGAGTCCGGCATCGAGGACGTCACGCTGCTCCGCGAGAGCGTGGGCTTCGAGGCGCCCGGCGTGCTCGTGACGGCCAGCGGGCGGCGGATCCACGCCGACCGCGTCGTGCTCGCGGCGGGCTCCCGCCCGCGCCCGCTCCCCGCGGCGTACACCCCGGACCCGGCGATCCACGACTCCGACTCCATCATGCGCATCGCCGAGCTCCCCGCCTCGCTCCTGATCGTCGGCGGCGGATACGTGGCCGCGGAGTTCGCCCACGTGTTCAGCCACCTGGGCGTGCACGTGACGCAGGTGGCGCGCTCCTCCCGGCTCCTCGGCACGCTCGACGAGGACGTGTCCACGCGCTTCACGACGCTCGCCCGCACGCAGTGGGACGTCATCACGGACTGCGAGGTGGAGGAGATCGAGCGCGACGGCGCCGTCCTGCGCTCCCGCCTCGCGTCCGGCCACCTCGTCGAGACGGAGGCCGTCCTCGTCGCGCTCGGCCGCATCCCCAACTCCGACACGCTCGCCGTCGTGAACGCGGGGTACGACCTGCACGCGGACGGCCGCGTCGTGGTCGACGACCGGCAGCGCGTCCTCGCGGGCGGCGAGCCCGTCCCCGGGGTATTCGCGCTCGGCGACATCAGCGCGGAGCACTCGCTCAAGCACGTCGCGAACCACCAGGCCCGCGTGGTCCAGCACAACCTCCTGCACCCGGACGACCTCGTCGGCGGCGCGCCGGGACCCGTCCCGCAGGCCGTGTTCTCCCGTCCGCAGATCGGCGCGTTCGGCCTCACGGAGGCGGAGGCGCGCGCGGCGGGCCCCGTGGTCACCGTGGAGCAGCCGTACTCCTCCACCGCGTGGGGCTGGGCGCTCGAGGACACGACGTCGTTCTGCAAGCTCGTCGTCGACCCGCGCGACGGTGGCACGCTCCTCGGCGCGCACATCATCGGGTCGGACTCGGCGGCCCTCATCCAGCCGCTGCTCCAGGTCGCGAGCCTCGGCCTCCGCGTGACGGGGCTCGCCCGCGCGCAGTACTGGCCGCATCCCGCCGTCACGGAGGTCGTGGAGAACGCCCTGCTGTCCGTCGAGTCCGCGGTGGCCGAGTGGGCACGGGAGAATGGTCCGGGCGATGCGCCCGCGGGAGCCGATCGACCCTGAGCGGCCCACCGCAGAGGACCCACGGAAGCAGAGAATGACTGAACGACAGATCCGCCTGTTCGGCGATCCGGTGCTGAAGACCGTCTCCACGGAGATCCATGAGATCGACGAGGGGGTCCGCGCCCTCGTGGAGGACCTCCTCGACAGCGTGCGCCCGGACGGCCGCGCCGGCGTCGCCGCCGCCCAGATCGGCGTCAACCTGCGGGCGTTCAGCTACAACGTGGGTCCCGCGTTCGGCTACATCCTCAATCCCGTCATCGAGGAGCTGCGCGGCGAGGCCGTGCTGGTCGACGAGGGCTGCCTGTCGGTCCCCGGGCTCTGGTTCCCCACCATGCGCCACCCCGAGGCCGTGATCAGCGGGACCGACCTCGACGGGAAGCCGGTGCGCCTCGAGGGCACGGGCGTCCTCGCGCAGGCCTTCCAGCACGAGGTGGACCACCTCGACGGCCTCGTCTACCTCGACCGCCTCGACAAGCAGCGCCGACGCGAGGCCATGAAGCAGGTGCGCGAGTCCGACTGGTTCTGACCGGTCGGCCCGCGCACCCGCTCGGGCGCGCTCAGTGCACCAGCGAGTGCCCCTCCGTGTTCGGCGCCGCCTCGTAGATGCGCGTGATGACGTCGCCGAAGGCGTCCAGCACCACCTGGCGCTTGATGCTGAGCTTCGGCGTGAGGTGGCCCGCCGCCTCGGTGAGCTCCACGGGCAGCACGACGAACTTCCGGATGGACTCCGCGCGCGACACCGTCGCGTTGGCCGCGTCGACGGCGCGCTGCACCTCGGCGAGCACCGCCGGGTTCTGCGAGGCCTGCTCCAGCGTCAGCGCCGGGTCCTGGCCGTTGTTGCCGAGCCACACCTTGAGCATCTCGGGGTCGAGCGTGATGAGCGCGGAGATGAACGGCCGGCGGTCGCCCGCCACCACGACCTGCCCGACGAGCGGATTCGCGCGGATCGGGTCCTCGAGCGCCGCGGGGGCCACGTTCTTGCCCCCGGCCGTGACGATGATCTCCTTCTTCCGGCCCGTGATCGTGAGGTACCCGTCGGCGTCGTAGCTGCCGAGGTCGCCCGTCCGGAACCAGCCGTCGTCGAAGACCGCGGCGGTCGCCTCCTCGTCCTGCCAGTACCCGTCGAAGACGTTGACGCCCTTGACCTCGATCTCGCCCTCGTCGGTGATGCGGGTGGACACGCCCGGGAGCGCCGGGCCCACCGTACCGATGCGGAAGCCCTTGACGAGGTTGACGCTGACCGGCGCCGTGGTCTCGGTGAGCCCGTAGCCCTCGAGGATCGTGAGCCCGAGCGAGCGGTAGAAGTGGCCGAGCCGGAGGCCGAGCGGCGCCGAGCCGCTCACGGCGAACCGCACGCGGCCGCCCATCGCCTGCCGGATCTTGGAGTAGACGAGCGCGTCGAAGACCTTGAACTGCAGCTTCAGCGCGAGCGGCACCTTCCCGGCGTCGACCGCGACGGAGTGCGCGTAGGCGACCTCCGCGGCCTTGCGGAAGACCTTTCCGCGGCCGGCGCCCTCCGCCTTCTGCTCCGACGAGTTGTAGACCTTCTCGAACACGCGCGGCACCGCGAGCAGGAAGGTCGGCTGGAAGGACGCGAGCGCCGGGAGCAGCTGCGTGGTGTCGGCCTGGTGCCCGGTCTTCACGCCGGCCTGCACGTTGAGGATGCTGATGAAGCGCGCGAACACGTGCGCCGTCGTGATGAACAGCAGGGTCGACGCGCCCACGCGCACGACCTCCTCCATCGCGACCTCGGCGTTCCGGGCCAGCTCGACGAAGTTCGCGTGGGTGAGCACGCAGCCCTTCGGCCGCCCGGTCGTACCGGAGGTGTAGATCAGGGTCGCCATGTCCGAGCCCACGGCGATGTTGCGCCGGCGCTCGATCTCGGCGTCGGGCACGTCCACGCCCTGCTCGGCGAGCTTGTCCAGGTCGCCGAGGTCGATCTGCCACACGTGCCGAACGTCCGGCAGCTCCGGGTGGACCTCGTCGAAGCGGGAGAAGTGCTCGGCGGACTCGAGGATCACGGCGACGCTGCCGGAGTCCTGCAGGTTCCAGTGCACCTGGCCGGGGGAGGACGTCTCGTAGACCGGGACGAGGACGCCGCCCGCGAAGAACACCGCGAAGTCCACGAGCGTCCACTCGTAGCGCGTGCGGCACATCATGCCGATCCGCTCGCCGGGCTGGAGGCCCGCGGCGACGAGTCCCTTCGCGAGGGCCACGACCTGGCGGTGGAACTCGGCCGCCGTGACGTCGCTCCACCCGCCCTTCCCGTCCGGCAGCGCGAACAGCGGGGCGTCGGGGCTCGTCCTCACGCGGTGCACCAGGACATCGGTGACGTTGTCGTCGGGTCTGGCCTCGACGACGGCGGGCATGGTGTGCTGTTCCACGGCAGCTCCTTCGGTACCGGAAATGGATGGGACCAGCTTAAGGGCGCGCGGCTCCGGCGCGCTCGTCCCCGGTCGGGGGCGTCGGGCGCCTCACTAGGATCGACAGGCGAGACGATGAGGAAGGGCCCGCCACGTGCATGCAATAGGGATCGACATCGGCGGGACCAAGATCGCGGGAGCCGTGGTCGACGAGCTCGGCGTCATCGCCGCGGAGGAGCGCACGCCCACCGAGGCGAGCAGCCCGGACGCGATCGTCGAGGCGGTCGTCGGCATGGTGGAGCGGCTGCGTGCGCAGCACCCCGACGTCGTGGCGGTCGGCGTGGCCGCGGCGGGCTTCATCGACGCCGCGCAGTCCACCGTCTACTACGCCCCGAACATCAACTGGCGCAACGAGCCGGTGCGGGAGAAGCTCCGCGGCCGGATCGACCTGCCCATCGTCATCGAGAACGACGCCAACGCCGCCGGCTGGGCGGAGTTCCGCTACGGCGCGGGCCGCCTCGTCAGCGACATGGTGACCCTGACGATCGGCACGGGGGTGGGCGGCGCCATCGTCGCCGACGACCGGCTGTTCCGCGGCGGCTTCGGCGCCGGCGCCGAGCTCGGGCACATGCGGGTCGTGCCGGACGGCCTGCCCTGCGGCTGCGGCGCCCGCGGCTGCATCGAGCAGTACGGCTCGGGCCGCGCGCTGCTCCGCACCGCCGACGAGCTGGCCGACCTCGGCGGCACCCACGGCGAGGGGCTCGCCGCGCGCCGCCGTGAGGTGGGGACCCTGACGGGCCACGACGTGAGCGACCTGATCCAGGCCGGCGATCCCGGCGCGCTCCTCGCCCTCCGACGCCTCGGCGGCTGGCTGGGGGAGGCGGCCGCGAGCATCGGCGCCATCCTCGACCCGCAGATGTTCGTCATCGGCGGCGGGGTGGCCCAGGCGGGCGACCTGCTCCTCGACCCCATCCGCGAGGCCTACCTCGCGCACCTGCCCGCCCGTGGGTACCACCCCGAGCCGGAGTTCCGGATCGCGGAGCTCGTCAACGACGCCGGCGTGGTGGGCGCGGCGGACCTCGCCCGGCGTCACGCCGGGGCCCTGCGCCACGGAGCCTGAGCCGACCGCACGCGATACCGCCGCCCGTCGGCCGGCCGCTGCCGGCGGACGCGGCGCCGCTGGCTATGCTGGACGACGACCCCGCCCGGAAGGTGGCCACCCGATGTTCTACTGGTTCATGAAGAACCTGGTCGCCGGACCCCTCCTGCGGAGCACGTTCCGCCCCTGGGTGACGGGCCTGGAGAACATCCCCGCCAAGGGCGGCGTGATCCTCGCGAGCAACCACCTCTCCTTCATCGACTCGGTGTTCCTGCCGCTGCTGGTGGACCGGAACCTCGTCTTCCTCGCCAAGAGCGACTACTTCACGGGTCCGGGCCTCAAGGGCTGGGCCACCAAGATGTTCTTCACCGCCACGGGCATGCTGCCCATCGACCGCTCCGGCGGCAAGGCGTCCGAGGCGTCGCTCAACACGGGCCTCCGCGTGCTCGCCGAGGGGCGCATGCTCGGCATCTACCCCGAGGGCACCCGCAGCCCGGACGGCAAGATGTACCGCGGACGCACGGGGGTGGCCCGCATGATCCTCGAGGGCGAGGTGCCGGTCGTGCCGATCGCCATGATCGACACCGAGAAGGTCATGCCCATCGGCACGCGGATCCCCAAGGTCCGCCGGATTGGTGTGGTCATCGGCGAGCCGCTAGATTTCAGTAGGTTCGCCGGCCTCGAGGGAGACCGCTTCATCCTCCGCTCCATCACCGACGAGATCATGTACGAGCTCTCGAGGCTCAGCGGCCAGGAGTACGTCGACGTCTATGCGACCTCGGTCAAGGAGAAGCGCGCGAGCGCGGCCCGCTGACCGACGCCCGCACCGACTCCACCGCGCATCACGCGCACGACACGAACCGGGATCCCACCGTGGCCTCTGAGCACCTCGTCCCCGCCCATCCCGACGTCCTCGCCGGGCTCGACCACTGGCGCACGCTCGAGGTCAAGCAGCAGCCGGCCTGGCCCGACGCCGCCGCGGTGCACGCCGCGTCCGCCGAGATCGCCCTGCTCCCGCCCCTGGTGTTCGCGGGCGAGGTCGACCAGCTGCGCTCGCGCCTCGCCGCCGCGGCCGACGGCCGCGCGTTCCTCCTGCAGGGTGGCGACTGCGCCGAGACGTTCGCGGGCGCCACGGCCGACCAGATCCGCAACCGCGTGAAGACCGTCCTGCAGATGGCCGTCGTCCTCACCTACGGGGCGGCGATGCCCGTCGTGAAGATGGGGCGCATGGCGGGTCAGTTCGCCAAGCCGCGCTCCAGCGACTCCGAGACGCGCGGCGACCTGACGCTGCCGGCGTACCGCGGCGACATCGTGAACGGCTACGACTTCACCCCCGAGTCGCGGGCGGCGGATCCCGCGCGCCTCGTGAAGGGGTACCACACGGCCGCCTCCACGCTGAACCTCATCCGCGCGTTCACGCAGGGCGGCTTCGCCGACCTGCGCGAGGTGCACAGCTGGAACAAGGGCTTCGCCGCGAACCCCGCCAACCAGCGGTACGAGCAGCTCGCCCGCGACATCGACCGGGCGATCAAGTTCATGGAGGCCGCGGGGGCCGACTTCGACGACCTGAAGCGCGTGGAGTTCTACACGGGCCACGAGGGCCTCCTCATGGACTACGAGCGCCCCATGACGCGCATCGACTCGCGCACGGGCACGCCGTACAACACCTCGGCGCACTTCATCTGGATCGGCGAGCGCACGCGCGACCTCGACGGCGCGCACGTCGACTTCCTCTCCCGCGTCCGGAATCCGCTGGGCGTGAAGCTCGGCCCGTCGACGACCCCGGAGACCGTGCACGAGCTCATCGAGAAGCTCGACCCGGATCGCGAGCCCGGTCGGCTCACGTTCATCACGCGCATGGGCGCGGGCCGCATCCGGGATGCGCTGCCGCCCCTGCTGGAGGCCGTGAAGCAGTCGGACGCGCACCCGCTCTGGGTGACCGATCCCATGCACGGGAACGGCCTCACCACGCCGACCGGCTACAAGACGCGGCGCTTCGACGACGTGGTCGACGAGGTGCAGGGCTTCTTCCAGGCGCACCGGGCGGCGGGCACGCACCCCGGAGGCATCCACATCGAGCTCACGGGCGACGACGTCACCGAGTGCCTGGGCGGATCCGAGCACATCGACGAGGCCACCCTCGCGACGCGCTACGAGTCGCTGTGCGACCCGCGGCTCAACCACATGCAGAGCCTCGAGCTCGCGTTCCTCGTCGCGGAGGAGCTGGCCGCGGCGCGGAGCTGATCCCCGCCACGACGACCGATGCCCCGCCGCCCTCGAGGGCGGCGGGGCATCGGTCGCATGGGCCGACCCGCGTGGGCGTGCGGGGCCGGATCAGCCGGACGCGGTGATGCCGAGGTTGACCGTCGACCCGCGACGGGCGAGCGCCTGCGCCTCCGGGCTCGCGGAGGCCACGCGGGTGATGCTGTTGGGCAGGGCGTCCCAGAAGGCGGAGTAGGCGTACTTGAAGCCCGCCGCGTCGAGGGCCGACTTGGCCTCGTCGCGCGTGAGCCCGACGACGGCCGGGACCGCCACGAGGTCGGGTCCCTTCGAGATCTCGAGGCCGACCCTGCTGCCGGGGGCGCCGTCCAGGCCGGAGCGGACGGGGGCGTCGTCGAGCGCGTAGACGGAGATGACCTCCCCCTTCTCCACGTCGTCGCTGAACGCCTGCCGGCCCGCCTCGCCGACGAGCCCGGCGTCCGCGAGCGTGGCGACGGCCTGGTCGACCGAGCGCCCGCCCACGTCCGGGATCCCCCCGGCGGCGACCACGAGGGTCACCGGCTGCTGCTCCGGGTACTGGGCGCCGATCGGCGCGCCGGAGGCGTCGAGCACCTGCACGACCGTGCCCTCCTCGGCGTCGCCGTACTGCCGCACCGTCGCCTCCTGCACGACGAAGGGGACGCCCTCGAGGCTCGTGCGGGCGTCGTCCTCGGAGGCGCCGACCACGTCGGGCACGTCGAGCAGCTGCGGGCCGGTCGAGGCGTACACGGTCACGGTGGAGCCCTGGTCCACCGGCGTGCCCGACGCCGGGACGCTGCGGGTGACGCGTCCAACCTCGACGTCGACGCTCGGCTCCTCCGCGCGCGCGACCACGAAGCCCTGGCCCTGGAGCGTCCCCGCCGCGTCGTCCACGGCCATCTCGGTGACGGTCGGCACGGGTACCCGCGCGCCCGGACCCTGGCCGTAGTACCAGCCGGTGCCGCCGGCGAGGGCGGCGAGCATGACGATGAGGAGCGCGAGCACCCAGCCGCGCGTCCGTCGGCGCGATCCCGCGGCCGCCAGCGCGACGACGGAGTCCGGCTCGGACCGCTCGGGCTCCGGGCGGAGCATGACCGGGGGCCCGCCGACGACCTGCGTCTCGCCCGTGGTGACGGGCGGGAGGGCCGGGGCGCTGGGGAAGACTACGGTGCGCTGCAGCGGGGCGGGATCGCCGGAGCGGGCGTCGAGCCGGTTCTGCACGGCGTAGAGCTCGTCGAGGAGCGCCCGCGCGTCGCGGGGCCGCTGCTCGGGGTCGCGCGCCGTCGCCCACAGGACGAGCTCGTCGAGCTCCACGGGGACGGACGCGTTGGCGGTGCTGGGCGTCGGGACCTGGTCGTTCGCGTGCTGGTACGCGATCTGCATGGGCTGCTCGCCCTTGAACGGCTGCTCGCCAGCGAGCATCTCGTACATCATGATGCCGACCGCGTAGATGTCGCTGCGGGTGTCGGCGATGCCGCGGGTGACGAGCTCGGGGGAGAGGTACGCGATCGTGCCGAGGAGCGCCTGGCCCGTCGCGGTGTTCGCGCTCACGGCGCGCGCCAGGCCGAAGTCGCCGATCTTGATGCGGCCGTCGTCGGCGAGCAGGACGTTCTCGGGCTTGAGGTCCCGGTGGACGATCCCGGCCTTGTGCGCCGCGGCCAGCCCGGAGAGCACCGCCTCGAGGATGTCGAGGGTCTGCTCGGGAGTCAGCCGCTCGTACTCCTGCAGGAGCTCCCGCAGCGTCATGCCCGGCAGGTACTCCATGACGAGGTACGCCATGTCGGAGTCCTGGCCCTGGTCGAAGACGTTGACGACGTTGGGGTGCGCGAGCCGTGCGGCCGAGCGCGCCTCCTGGATGAAGCGGTCCCGGAACGCGCTGTCGTCGGCGAGGTGCCCGTGCATCACCTTGACGGCGACGCGACGCTCGAGCCGCAGGTCGGTCGCGACGTAGACCGTGGCCATCCCGCCGCGCGCGATGCGGGACCGGACCTGGTACCGACCGTCGAGGAGACGGCCGATCATGGGGTCGGTCGGGCTGGAGGTCACTGGACGATTCTAGGGATCGCCGGTGTCGGACCCTCCCCGGCACACCGGTGCGCCGCCGTGCGGGTGCGCACGCGGATGGGCGTCAGCCGATCTCGTCGAGCCAGATCCAGGCGGAGGGCTCCCACTTGGCGTACGCCTCGGGGTAGGCCGAGTACTGCACGGCCTGCGCCGCCTGCGTGACGGTCATCGACTTCCAGCCGGGGATGTCGAGGAGGCCCCGCGTGCTGCCGGGGTTCGGGTTCACGCTGCCGCCGAAGAACGCGCGCGAGGCGTAGACCGGGTCGTTGAGGTCGGACGGCTGTCCCCAGCCCTGGCTCGGGCGCTGCTGGAACAGGCCGATGGAGTCGCGGTCGCCCCAGTCGAGGTTGCGGAGGGTCGACTCCTGCGCGGCGGTCGCGAGGGCGATGACGAGCCCGTAGTCGCTCACGCCGGCGGACCGGCCGACCTGGACGATGACGCGGGCGTTGCGGCGCATCTCGTCGGTCATGATCGTGGTCCCGTGCAGGGACGCGACCTGCACCACCGAGGCGGAGGCGTGGGGGATGGTGAGCTTGCTGCCGGCGTAGATGATGCTCGACCAGTTGAGCCCGTTGGCGTTCAGCAGGTCCTGGACGGTGACGCCGGACTCCTGCGCGATGCTGTGCAGCGTGTCGCCGGTCTCGATCGTGTAGGTGCCCGAGAGGCCGGCCTGCGCGGCGGGGGATGCGCTGGGCGGGACGGCGGGGGCTGCGGGAGCGGAGGATCCGCCGCCGGGGATCGTCAGGCGGTTGCCGGGGAAGATCGTGCTGGTGGCCTGCAGGCCGTTGGCCTGGAGGACGGCCGAGGTCGCGACACCGTGGCGCCCGGCGATGCCGGAGACGGTGTCGCCGGCGACGACCGTGTAGCTCCCGCCGGATGCCGCGGGCGCCGCGGAGGGCGCGGCGGCAGCCGAGCCGCCGCCGGAGCCGCCCAGGGTGAGCGTCTGGCCGGGGAAGATCGTGGTCTTCCAGCCGAGGCCGTTCTGCGCGAGCACCGAGGCGGTGGAGATGCCGAAGCGGCCGGCGATGCCGGAGACGGTGTCCCCGGGCTCGACGACGTAGGTGGAGGGCGCGGCGACCATGGGCGCCGCGGCAGGGGCGACGGTCGGCGCCGCGATCAGGGGGATCTTCGTCTGCGCGGGACCCGACTTGGCCTTGGGCACGCGCTTGACCGGTGCCGCCTCCGCGGGTGCCGCCATGCCGAGGCTGACCGCGAGCGACCCGACCAGCACGATGGGCATGGTCGCGAGGAGCGCCTTCGAGCGGCGGTTCGCCGTGCGGCCCGCGGACGTGTCCGAGGACCGGCTGGGGTCGCGAGGAGGGATGGATTCGGTCATGGGCATGTTGGTCTACTCCGGCCTTCGTGCACGATTCCCTGATGCAGGTGTTCCACGTTAACACGCAGGGAGAACAAAGCGCACATACGTGACGCATGTGACTGGAGTGACCAACGACACGCGTGTTCGGCGGATAGGCAGCCGACCCACCGCGCGGGGCCCGGCGCCGCGGTCAGGGAGCCCCGGGTTCCCGTCGGCAGCCGCGGACGTGCCAGCATGTGAGACGTGAACGAGCCCTATGCCGACCGTGAGTGGTTGACCGTCCCCGATCTCGTCGACCTCCTGGGTCTCACCGTCAGCCGGGTGCGCCGGCTCATCGAGGACAGGCGGCTGCTGGCCGTGCGCCTCGACGGCGTGCTCAAGGTCCCGTCGGTGTTCCTCCGCGACGGCGAGCCGCTGTCGGAGCTGCGCGGGACGATCATCGTGCTCGGCGACAGCGGCTTCACCGACGACGAGGCGATGGCCTGGCTCCTGACGGAGGAGCCGAGCCTCGGAGCGGCGCCCGTCGACGCCCTGCTCGCGGGCCGCAAGGCCGAGGTGCGTCGGGTGGCGCAGGCGAGCGCCTGACCCGTCCTCCCGTCCCCTCTCGGAGGAGGGGGGCGGAGCCCGTCCCGCGTCCGTCAGGTCGTGCGGCGCGTGACGCTGTCGACCAGGAGCTCCAGCTGGTTCCGGGCGCGCGCGCCGATCGGCGCCTCGCGCAGGGCCGCGAGGGACTCCCGCACATGGCGCGCGATCATGCCCTCCACCTCGTCGAGCGCCCCGCTCTCGCGGAGGATCGACTGGAGCGCGCGGATCTGCTCGTCGTCGAGGTCCGGGTCGCCGAGGAGGGCGTCGACCGTGCGGCGCACGCCGTCCGGCAGTCGACGCCGCGCGAGGGCGATCAGCACGGTGCGCTTGCCCTCCCGGAGGTCGTCGCCGCTCGGCTTGCCCGTGACGGCGCTGTCGCCGAACACCCCGAGCACGTCGTCGCGCAGCTGGAAGGCGATCCCGAGCGGCAGGCCGAACGCCCGCAGGGCCGCCACCTGCTCCGGCGAGGCCCCGGCGAGGCTCGCCCCGACGACCAGCGGCGCCTCGATGCTGTACTTGGCCGACTTGTAGACGATGACGTTGTGGGCGCGGGCGAGGGTGTCGTCCTCGGGCACGGTCGGCCACGCGACCTCCTCGAGCACGTCGAGGTACTGGCCGAGGGTCACCTGGGTCCGCATGGTGGCGAGCTCCGCGCGGGTCGCGCGGGCGGACGACCCGTCGGCCAGCGCCAGCAGGGAGTCGATGAGGAGCTCGTCGCTCCACCCGAGGAGGAGGTCGCCGAGGAGGACGGCGCCGGCCTCGCCGAAGCCCGCCGAGGACCCGCCCCAGCCGCTCGCCGCGTGCAGGGCCTCGAAGCGGCGGTGCGCCGCCGGGCGTCCGCGCCGGGTGTCGGACCGGTCGATGATGTCGTCGTGCACGAGCGCCGCGGCGTGGAAGATCTCGAGGCCGGCGGCGACGCCGACGACGGCGCGGTAGCCGGGGCGCTCCTCGCCCTCCGGGCGCCCCGCGGGGGAGGGCTCGAGGTCGATGACCGAGCGCCAGCCCCAGTAGCAGAACTGCGCGCGGAACCTCTTGCCGCCTCTCAGCAGATCCGAGGAGAACTCCTGGATGGGCACAAGATCCGGGCTGATCTCCCGGAGTCCCGCGACCTGCGCCGACAGGAAGTCGTCGAGGCGGGTCTGGACGTGGCTGACGAGGCGGTCGCTTTCGGGCACCCGCCTAGCCTAGCCAGGGGCGGGGAGCTAGAATCCAGAGGTGAACACCGACGCGTCGTCCCGAGCCTGAGGGGAACATGATGCCGCTTTCCGAGCAAGAGCAGCGCCTGCTGGAGGAGATGGAGCGAAGCCTCTATCACAACGACGCAGACTTCGTGGCGACCGTCAGCGGTCGCCGCAGCAGACCGAACTACACGATGGTCGTGGTCGGGGTGCTGGTGATCGTGCTGGGCATCGCCGCCCTCGCCGCCGGCGTCATCACCAAGCTGGCCATCATCGGCATCCTGGGCTTCGCGATCATGATCGTGGGAGCGCTGCTCATCTTCAGCCCGCGCGGCACGGTGGCCGAGACCCCGTCCGCCGGCCCCTCGCGTCCCGCGGGCCGCGGCTCCGGTGGACGCGCTCCGTCGTCGTCCTTCATGGACCGCATCAACGAGCGCTGGGAGAAGCGCCAGGGCGGTCAGGACTGACCACCGTCTGAGGGAGGCTCCACCTCCCTCCATCCGACCCCGAGGGGCCGGTCCCGGTCGCCGGGACCGGCCCCTCTCGTCGTCCCAGCGGGTCCTCCACCCGCCTCCCCTCCGTCCTCCTCGCGCCCTCCACATGGCTCCCCAGCGCCCTCCTCGCGGCCTGCCGGCTGCGTGCAGGGCGCTTTCCCGTGCCCGCGGCGCGCCGGGCGGGTCACGACCCTCCACATCCCTCCCCCCGCGCGCGGCCCCGGATCCACGGCGATCGGGGGACATGGGGCCGGAAAGGACGGGCATCCCCTGGCGGTGGGTGGAGGGCTGTGGAGTAAAGTGGAGCAAGTCCTGAACCACGGCCGGAGAGACAGGGGGTGTCGGTGTGTTCCTCGGCACCCACTCGCCTCGTCTCGACGACAAGGGGCGGCTCATCCTCCCCGCGAAGTACCGCGACGAGCTCGAGGGCGGCGTCGTGATGACGCGCGGCCAGGACCGCTGCATCTACGTGTTCACGACGCGGGAGTTCGAGGAGCTGCACGACCGGATGCGCCAGGCCCCGCTCGCCAGCAAGCAGGCGCGTGACTACATGCGCGTGTTCCTGTCCGGCGCCAACGCCGAGACGCCCGACAAGCAGCACCGCATCACCATCCCGCAGGCGCTCCGCACGTACGCGGGCCTCGACCGCGAGCTCGCGGTCATCGGCGCGGGCAGCCGCGTCGAGATCTGGGACGCCGGCACGTGGGACGAGTACCTCACCGCCAACGAGAGCGCGTTCGCCGACACCGCGGAGGAGGTGATCCCCGGCCTGTTCTGACCCCGGCCCCTGACTCCCAGCCGTCCGACGCCCTGCCGCACTTCCCCGGTGGCAGGTCGGGACGGATGGGGATCAGGAGCCGCGTGCAGGACATCGGGATGCCATGGCACTCGACGACATCCACACCCCCGTCCTCCTCGAGCGGTGCCTCGAGCTCCTCGCCCCCGCCCTCCAGGGCGAGGGCGCCGTGCTGGTCGACGCCACCCTCGGGATGGCCGGCCACTCGGAGGCGTTCCTCGACGCGCTGCCCGGGCTGCGGCTGGTCGGGCTCGACCGGGACCCCGATGCCCTCGCCATCGCGGGGGAGCGGCTCGCCCGGTTCGGCGACCGCGTCCACCTCGTGCACACCGTGTACGACGGCATCGGCCGCGCGCTCGACGGGCTGGGCATCGGCGAGGTGCAGGGCGTGTTCTTCGACCTCGGCGTCTCGTCGCTCCAGCTCGACCGGGTGGAGCGCGGCTTCTCCTACTCGCAGGACGCCCCGCTCGACATGCGCATGGACGGCACCGCCGGCCTCACCGCGGCCCAGGTGGTCGCCGACTACGACGAGCTCGAGCTGCGCCGCATCTTCTACGACTACGGCGAGGAGAAGCTCGCCCCCCGCTACGCCAGCCGCATCGTGCAGGCGCGGGAGGTCGAGCCGATCACGACGTCCGCGCGGCTGGTCGAGATCATCCAGCAAGCGACCCCGGCCGCCGTGCAGCGAGCCGGGCACCCGGCGAAGCGCGTCTTCCAGGCGCTCCGCATCGAGGTCAACCAGGAGCTGAGCGTGCTGGCCCGGGCGATGCCCGCCGCCGTCGACCGGCTGGCGATCGGCGGCCGCGTGGTCGTCGAGTCGTACCAGTCGCTCGAGGACCGGATCGTGAAGCGCGAGCTGCGCGCCCGGTCCACGAGCACCGCGCCCGTCGGCCTGCCCGTCGAGCTCCCCGAGCACCGTCCCGAGCTCAAGCTCCTCGTCCGCGGCGCCGAGCTCGCGGACCAGGACGAGATCGCCCGCAACCCCCGCGCCGCATCCGTCCGGCTGCGCGCCGCAGAACGAGCCAGGAGGCGACACGCATGACCGACGCAGCACGCGCGACCGCGCGTCCCCGGATCCAGCCGTCCGCCGAGCCCGCCCCGCGGCACATCGAGGTCGTCGCCACGCGCGGCCAGCGCCGTGCCCGGCCGCGCACGGTGTACGCGCTCATCGTCGTGGGCGGCCTCTTCGCCGTCCTGCTCGCGCAGCTCCTGCTCTCCATCGGGCTCTCGGACGGCGCGTACGCGATCCAGTCGCTGCAGCAGCAGCAGAAGGAGCTCGACCGCACCCACCAGGCGCTGACCGAGGACGTCGACCGGCTGTCCTCCCCGCAGAACCTGGCCCGCAACGCGCAGGCGCTCGGCATGGTCGCGAGCGCCTCGCCCTCCTTCCTGTCCCTCGACGGCACCGTCCAGGGGACCCCGCAGGCGGAGGACGGCGCGACCACGCCGCTCACCGCCGACACCCTGATCGGCAACTCGCTCCTCACGGGCGTGCCGCTCACCATCGCGAGCAGCCCGGCGGAGCAGCAGGCCGCGGTCGAGGCCGCCACGGCCCAGGACGGCCAGGCGGCCGTCGACCCCGGTTCCGCGATCCCCGGGTCGGCCGAGGCGGCTGGCGGCGTCACGGCCGGCACCCCGAGCGCGCCCCCCGTGAGCGGCACGGCCTCCGGGTCGGCGTCGACCACGGCGATCCCCACCCCGCAGACCCGCTGACCGCGCGCCCCTCGCGGGGCCGCGACCATCCGCACGACACCGCTCCGACGGAGCACCGCACCGCACCGCAGGCACCGAGAGGAATCCCCGAGTGACCACGATCTCGAACCGACGGCGCATCGCCTTCTCCCTCATCGCGATCCTCGCCGTCATCGGGGTGTTCGTCGTCAAGCTCATCGACATCCAGGTGGTCCAGGCGACGGAGCTCAACGAGGAGTCGCTCGGCAAGCGGGCGATCTCGCAGGTCCTGCCGGGCGTGCGCGGCAGCATCTACGACGCCGAGGGCAAGGTGCTCGCCGACAGCGTCCTCCGCTACGACGTCACGATGGACCCGTCGAAGGCCGGCGACTTCACCCGCACGGTCACCGGCGACGACGGCGAGAGGACGAAGCAGGAGGTGTCCCTCGCGGACGCCGAGGCCCAGCTCGGCGCGATCACGGGGCAGGCGCCGGAGGAGATCCACGCGCTCATCACGGGCACGCTCGCGAAGGACCCGGACTCGCTGTTCGCGTACGTGACCAAGGGCGTCGACGTCGACGCGTACCTCGCCATCCGCGACCTGGAGATCCCGTGGATCTACTTCCAGGCGGTGTCGAGCCGCACCTACCCGAACGGCCAGATCGCCGGCAGCGTCCTCGGCTACATCGCGGGCGACGGCAGCATCAAGGCGGGCCTCGAGCAGGAGTACGACTCCTGCCTCGCGGCCGAGGACGGGGCGCAGACATACGAGCGCGGCGCCGACGGCGTGGCCATCGCCGGCAGCACCGTCACGCAGAAGCCCGCCGTCGACGGCAGCGACGTGATGACCAACATCGACACCGACCTCGAGTACTTCGCGCAGACCGCGGTCGCCGAGCAGGCCGTGAAGGTCGGCGCGGACTACGGCCACGCCACCATCGTCGAGGTGAAGACGGGCAAGGTCCTGGCGGTCGCCGAGTACCCTTCGGTCGACCCCAACGACGTCTCCGCCACGAAGCCCGAGGACCGGGGGAGCCGCGCGTTCGGGTCGCCCTTCGAGCCGGGATCCACGCTGAAGGCGGTCACCGCCGCGGCCCTGCTCGACTCGGGCAAGGCGGACCCCTCGACCCGCGTCGTCGCGCCCTACACGTTCACCCGGCCGGACGTGCGGCTGAGCGACAGCTACGTGCACCCCGACCTCCGCTTCACGCTCGCGGGCGTCCTCATGGACTCCTCCAACACGGGCATCTCGGCGCTCGGCGAGCGCCTCTCGGCGTCCGACCGGTACGACTACCTCCGGGCCTTCGGCGTCGGCGAGAAGACGGCGATCGACTTCCCGGGCGAGAGCAGCGGCCTCGTGCGCCCCTGGCAGGAGTGGGACCCGCAGACCAACTACGCGACCATGTTCGGCCAGGGCCTCACGACCACGGCGCTCCAGGTCGCGAGCATCTACCAGACCATCGGCAACCACGGCGTGAAGCTGCCGCTGTCGCTCGTCTCGGGCTGCAAGCAGGCCGACGGCACCGTGACCGACCAGCCCTCCACCGAGGGCACGCAGGTCATCTCGCCCCAGGCGGCCGACTCGACCGTCAACATGCTGGAGACCGTGGTCACCGACGGGCACCTGGCGAAGGACCTCACGATCCCCGGCTACCGGGTGGCCGCGAAGTCCGGCACGGCGCAGGTCGCGGAGGCCGACGGCAAGTACGGCAAGAACTACCTGGTGTCGATCGCGGGGCTCGCGCCGGCGGAGGACCCCCAGTACGTCGTGTCGATCAGCCTGGCCAATCCGGATACCATGAAGTCCTCGGCGGCCGCGGCGCCGGTCTTCCAGAAGATCATGTCCCAGGTCCTGAAGACCTACCGGGTCCCGCCCTCCAGCGTGCCGTCCCCGAACCTCCCGACGACCTACTGAGAGATGAGGGCGATGACCTCCCCTGCCACTCCCGCCCTCCGCCCCGAGCACCCCGTCGCACGGTCGCTGTCCGGCCTCGTGCGCGACTTCGCGCTCGACGTCGTCGGCGACGTGGACGAGGTGGAGGTCACCGGCGTCACCCTCTCCTCCGGCGACGTGCAGCCGGGCGACCTCTACGTGGGACTGCAGGGCGCCCGCGCCCACGGCGCCCGCTTCGCGTCGTCCGCGGCCGAGAGCGGCGCGGTCGCGGTGCTCACGGATCCGGCAGGCCTCGCCGACGCGCAGGCGGCCGGCCTGCCCGTGATCCTCACCCCCGACCCGCGTGCCGCCCTCGGCGACATCGCCGCATGGGTCCACCGCTCGGCCGAGAACCCCGCCACGCTCTACGGCGTCACGGGCACCAACGGCAAGACGAGCGTCGTGTACCTGCTGGACGGCCTGCTCCGCCAGCTCGGCGTCGTCACGGGGCTCACCTCGACGGCCGAGCGCCGCATCGGCGACGAGAGCATCACGAGCCGCCTCACCACGCCGGAGGCGAGCGAGCTGCACGCGCTCCTGGCCCGGATGCGGGAGGCCGAGGTCCGTGCGGTCACCATCGAGGTCTCCGCGCAGGCGCTGTCCCGCCACCGCGTCGACGGGCTCGTGTTCGACGTGGCCGCCTTCATCAACCTCAGCCACGACCACCTCGACGACTACGCGGACTTCGAGGAGTACTTCGAGGCCAAGGCCGCGTTCTTCGACCCCGACCGCGCCCGCCGGGGCGTCGTCTCCCTCGACACGGAGTGGGGCCAGCGCATCGTCGACGGCTCGCGCATCCCCATGACGACGATCTCCTCGAAGCCGGGCGTCGACGCCGACTGGACCGTCACGGTCCTCGAGCAGACGGCGGACTCCACGGGCTTCCGCCTCGAGGGTCCCGACAACCGCGTGCTCGTGTCGCGCGTGCCGGTGCCCGGCTGGTTCATGGCCGCGAACGCCGGCCTCGCCATCGTGATGCTCGTCGAGTCCGGCTACGACCTCGACGCCGTGGCGCACGTGCTCGACCGCGACGGCGGCATCCAGGCCTACATCCCCGGTCGCGCAGAGCGCGTCTCGGGCGGCACCGGTCCCCTCTTCTTCGTCGACTACGGCCACACGCCGGACGCGTTCGAGCAGACCCTCCAGGCGCTGCGGCCGTTCACGCCCGGGAAGCTGGTGATGGTGTTCGGCGCCGACGGGGACCGGGACACGACCAAGCGGGCCGAGATGGGCGCCATCGCGGCCCGCCGGGCCGACGTGGTGGTCATCACCGACTACCACCCGCGCTACGAGGACCCCGCGTCCATCCGCGCCTCGCTCATCGCCGGCGCGCGGGCCGCGGTGCCCGACCGCGAGATCCACGAGGTGCCCGACCCGGCGACCGCGATCCGCACGGCGGTGTCGCTGGTCGGGGAGGGGGACACCATCCTCGTCGCCGGACCGGGCCACGAGGACTACCACGAGGTGGCCGGGCGCAAGATCCCGTTCTCCGCCCGTGACGACGCGCGCGCGGCCCTCCGCGACGCAGGCTGGAGCTGACATGATCGCCCTCACCCTCGCCGAGATCGCCGAGGCGGTCGGCGGCCGCCTCCTGCTGCGCGGCGGCGCCACGCCGCAGACCGTCGTGGACGGCGCGGTCGACACCGACAGCCGCCTCATCGCCCCCGGCGGCGTCTTCGTCGCCAAGCCCGGCGAGGAGACCGACGGCCACCTCTTCGCGCCCGCCGCCGTCGAGGCCGGCGCGGCGCTCCTCCTCGTGGAGCGCGAGCTCGACCTGCCCGTGCCGCAGGTGCTCGTGCCGGACGTCGTCGACGCGCTCGGCGCCCTCGCCCACGAGGTCGTCGCCCGGGTGCGCGCGGTCGGCGACCTGCGGATGGTCGCGGTCACCGGATCCAACGGGAAGACCACGACGAAGAACCTGCTGCACGCCATCCTCTCCACGCAGGGCGAGACCGTGTCGCCCGTGGCGTCGTTCAACAACGAGGTCGGCGCGCCCCTCACCATGCTCAAGGTCACCCGCTCGACGCGCTTCCTCGTCGCGGAGATGGGCGCGAGCGGCCTCGGCGAGATCACGCGCCTCATCCGCATGGCGAAGCCGGACGTGGGCATCGTGCTCACGGTGGGCCTCGCGCACGCGGGCGGCTTCGGCGGGATCGAGCGGACGCTGGCCACCAAGACCGAGATGGTCGCCGACCTCCTGCCGGAGGACACGGCCGTCCTGAACGCCGACGACCCGCGCGTCGCGTCCATGAGCGACAAGACCGCGGCGCCCGTCCTCTGGTTCGGCCGGGACGCGCGCGCCGCCGTGCGGGCCACCGACGTCGTCGCCTCCGCCGCGGGCACCACGTTCACGCTCCACCTGCCCGACGGGTCGGCGCGTCCCGTCTCGTTCCGCGTGCTCGGCGAGCACCACGTCACCAACGCGCTGGCCGCGGCGGCCGGCGCCTGGGCGCTGGGCGTCGACGGCGACGCCATCGTCGCCGCCCTCCAGACGGTGCAGCGCGCCGAGCGCTGGCGGATGGAGGTGCTCGGCGGCAACGGCATCACCGTCATCAACGACGCCTACAACGCGAGCCCCGACTCCATGGCGGCGGCGCTGCGCACCCTCGCGCAGATCAAGGGCCCGGACCAGCGCACGGTCGCCGTCCTCGGCGAGATGAGCGAGCTCGGCGAGTTCTCCGAGGAGGAGCACGACCGGGTGGGGCTCCTCGCGGTCCGCCTCAACATCGGCCAGCTCGTGGTGGTCGGCCGTGCCGCGCGCCGCCTGCACCTCGAGGCCATCGCGCAGGGCTCCTGGGACGGCGAGTCGATCTTCGCCGAGGACGCCGCCGAGGCGCGCGAGGTGCTCGACCGCATCCTCCGCGACGGCGACCTGGTGCTCGTCAAGTCGTCGAACTCCGCCGGCCTCCGGTTCCTCGGCGACGAGCTGGGGGAGCGGTACTCGTGGTAGCGCTCCTCTTCGCGGGCGCCTTCTCGCTCGCCTTCACGCTGTTCCTCACGCCGCTGTTCATCAAGCTGTTCCACCGCCTCCAGTGGGGGCAGTTCATCCGCGACGACGGCCCGCAGACCCACCACACCAAGCGCGGCACCGCGACGATGGGCGGCATCGTCATCATCCTGGCGAGCGTGCTCGGCTACTTCGTGGGGCATCTGCTCACGTGGGACGGGATCCGGTTCGACCCGGTGACGCCCTCCGGCCTCCTCGTCGTGTTCATGATGGTGGGCCTCGGGTTCGTCGGGTTCCTCGACGACTACCTCAAGACCCGCAAGCAGCAGTCCCTCGGCCTCGGCGGCTGGCAGAAGATCGCCGGCCAGGTGCTCGTCGCCGCCGTCTTCGCGGTGCTCGCCATCACGCTGCGCGACCCGGTGTCGGGCCTCACGCCGGCGTCCACGGCCATCAGCCTGTTCCGCGACCTGCCGCTCGACTTCATGGCCCTCGGCGCGGTCGTCGGCACGGCCCTGTTCATCGTCTGGATCTGCCTCATCGTCGCCAGCACGTCGAACGGCGTGAACGTGGCCGACGGGCTCGACGGCCTGGCCGCGGGCGCCTCCATCTTCTCCATCGGCTCCTACGTCATCATCGGCTTCTGGCAGTTCAACCAGTCCTGCGACAGCGTCTCGAGCTACCAGAACGAGTACCGCTGCTACGAGGTCGCCAGCCCCCTCGACCTCGCGATCATCGCGGCGTCGATCGTGGGTGCGCTCATCGGCTTCCTCTGGTGGAACACCTCGCCCGCGCAGATCTTCATGGGCGACACCGGGTCCCTCGGCCTCGGCGGCGCCCTCGCGGCCCTCGCCATCCTCAGCCGCACGGAGCTCCTGCTCGTCTTCATCGGCGGCCTGTTCGTGATCGTCGCGGGGTCGGTGATCCTGCAGCGCATCTACTTCAAGCTCACCAAGGGCAAGCGCATCTTCCTGATGAGCCCGCTCCACCACCACTTCGAGCTGAAGGGGTGGGCCGAGGTCACGGTCGTCGTGCGCTTCTGGATCATCGCCGGGCTGCTGGTCGCGGCCGGCGTCGGCACCTTCTACCTGGAATGGATCACGCAGTAGAGATGACGGACCCCCTCGACGACGGCACGGCCCCTGCACGACCTGGATCCCTGCACAGCTGGCACGACGACTGGACCGGCCTCCGCGTCGCCGTCCTCGGGCTCGGCCGCACGGGGTTCTCGGTCGCCGACACGCTCGTCGAGCTCGGCGCCGACGTGCTCGTGGTGGCCGCCGACGCCTCCCCTGAGCGGCTCGCCCTGCTGGACGTGATCGGCGGGCGGCTCGTGCGGCCGACCGAGGAGGAGCCCGTCCCGGCGGAGCTCGTCGCGTTCGCCCCGGAGCTCGTCGTCGTGTCGCCGGGCTACGCGCCGACGCACCCGCTGCCGGCGTGGGCGTCCGCGGCCGGCATCCCGCTGTGGGGCGACATCGAGCTCGCCTGGCGCGTCCGCGACAAGACGGGCACGCCCGCCGAGTGGATCACCATCACCGGCACCAACGGCAAGACCACCACCACGCAGCTCACCGCGGCGCTGCTGCAGGAGGGCGGCGTCCGGGCGGTCCCGTGCGGGAACATCGGCCTGCCCGTGCTCGACGTCGTCCGGCACCCCGACGGGTTCGACGTGCTCGTCGTCGAGCTCTCGAGCCACCAGCTGCACTACATGCGGGAGGTGCGGCCCTACTCGAGCGCGTTCCTGAACCTCGCCGACGACCACCTCGAGTGGCACGGGTCCCGGAGCGCCTACGCCGCCGCCAAGGGCCGCGTCTTCGCCGACACCCGCGTCGCGTGCGTCTACAACCGCGCCGACCGCGCCACGGAGGACGCCCTCCGCGACGCCGACGTGCAGGACGGCGCCCGTGCCATCGGCTTCGGCCTCGACGCCCCCGGTCCGAGCGACCTCGGCATCGTCGACGGGATCCTCTGCGACCGCGCCTTCCTCGAGGAGCGCTTCACGTCGGCGCTCGAGCTGACGACCCTCGACGAGCTGCGCGCGGTCGGGCTCGCCGCGCCGCACATCGTGCAGAACATCCTCGCCGCGGCCGCCCTCGCGCGCTCCTACGGCGTCGAGCCCGGCGTCGTCCGGCAGGCGCTCCTGCGCTTCGAGCTGGACAGCCACCGGATCGAGCGGATCGGCCAGCGCGACGGGGTCGCGTTCGTCGACGACTCCAAGGCGACCAACCCGCACGCGGCATCCGCGTCGCTCGCGGCCTTCCCCTCGGTGGTCTGGATCGTGGGCGGCCTCCTCAAGGGCGTCGAGCTGGACGAGCTCATCGGCGCCCACGCGCGTCGCCTGCGGGCCGCCGTCGTCATCGGCGTCGAGCGCGAGGGGGTCCTCGCGGCATTCGGACGACACGCGCCCGACGTCACCGTCCTCGAGGTGGCCGAGAGCGACACTGAGGAGGTCATGCGGTCCGCGGTGCGGCTCGCGGCGGGCGTGGCCCGGGAGGGCGACACCGTCCTGCTGGCCCCGGCAGCGGCATCCATGGACCAATTCACCGACTACGCCGACCGCGGGCGCCGATTCCGCGGCGCGGTCGACCACCACCTGGGAGGTGCGGCGGATGACACTGCCCCCGAGAACGACGCGGACCCCGCGCACGGCTGACGCGCCGGGCCCCCGCGGTCCGCGCACCACGCCGGCGGCCGGGCAGGGCGAGCACGAGGGCACGCAGCGTCGCGGGCTCGCCGCCCGCATCCACCTCGGCCGCGCCTTCCACGCCGAGAGCGGCTCCTACTTCCTGCTGCTCGGCACGACGCTGTTCCTGGTCGTCTTCGGCCTCGTGATGGTGCTGTCCTCCTCGAGCATCGACTCCTTCGTCGCCGGCGGCGGCTTCTTCGGCATCTTCCTCAAGCAGGGCATGTTCGCGCTCATCGGCATCCCGCTGATGCTGGTGGTCTCGCTCGTGCCGCCCATGTTCTGGAAGCGCTGGGCCTGGATCCTCCTCATCGCGGCGTGCGGCGTGCAGCTGCTCGTCTTCGGTCCCCTCGGCGTGAAGGTCGGCGAGAACGTGGGCTGGATCCGCGTCGGCGGCATGACCTTCCAGCCGGCCGAGCTCATCAAGGTGGGCCTCGTGCTCTGGCTCGGCTTCATCCTGGCGCGGAAGCGGAACGCGCTGCGCACCTGGCGCGAGGTGCTCATCCCCGTGCTGCCCATCGCCGGCGGCGCCGTCGGGCTGGTGGCGCTCGGACAGGACCTCGGGACCGTCATCATCATGGCGAGCATCGTGCTCGGCGCTCTGTTCTTCGCGGGCGTCCCCATCGGCAAGCTCGGCATCATGCTGGCCGTCGGCTCCGCGATGGCGGTCGTCATGACGGTCGTGAGCGACAGCCGGCTCCGCCGCGTGACCGAGTTCCTCACGGGCGAGTGCGACTACGCGGGCGGATGCTGGCAGGCCACGCACGGCCTCTACGCCCTCGCGGCCGGCGGCGTGTTCGGCGTGGGCCTCGGCAACTCGAAAGCCAAGTGGATGTGGCTGCCCGAGGCGGACAACGACTACATCTTCGCGATCATCGGCGAGGAGCTGGGGCTCATCGGCGCGATCGTCGTCATCCTGCTGTTCGTCGTGCTCGCGATCGGCTTCATCCGCGTGATCCGGGCCAACACCGACACCTTCGCGCGCGTCGCGACGGGCGCGGTCATGACGTGGATCATCGTGCAGGCCTTCGTGAACATCGGGGTGGTGCTGAACCTGCTCCCGGTCCTCGGGGTGCCCCTCCCGTTCGTCTCCTCCGGAGGCTCGTCGCTCGTGACGACGCTCGTGGCCATGGGCATCGTGCTCGGCTTCGCGCGGAAGCCCACGACCGAGGAGTCGCCGGACGTGGTCCCCGCCGTCATCGGGATGCGGTCGTGACCGTCTACCTGCTGGCCGGCGGCGGCACCGCCGGGCACGTGAACCCGCTCCTGGCGGTCGCGGACGAGCTCCGCGCGCGCGAGCCCGAGGCGACGATCCTGGTGCTCGGCACGCGCGAGGGCCTCGAGGCCCGGCTCGTCCCCGCCCGCGGCTACGAGCTGCTCACCATCGCCCGGCTGCCGTTCCCGCGTCGTCCGGACCGGGCCGCGGTCCGCTTCGCACCGGCCTTCACGCGGGCGGTCGGCCAGATCCGCCGGATGATCGCCGAGCGCGCGGTCGACGTGGTGGTCGGCTTCGGCGGGTACGCGGCCGCGCCGGCGTACCTGGCCGCGCGCCGCTCGGGGATCCCGGTCGTCGTGCACGAGGCCAACGCCTCCCCGGGGCTCGCCAACCGCCTCGGCGCCCGCGTCGCAGCCGCCGTCGGCATCACGTTCCCGGGCACGGCGCTCGGGCCGCGCGCGCAGGTGGTCGGCATGCCGCTGCGCCGGGAGATCGCGACCCTCGACCGCGCGGCGGTCCGCGCCGAGGCCCGTGCGGCGCTCGGGCTCGACGCCGAACGGCCGACCCTGCTGGTGACGGGAGGGTCGACGGGCGCCCGCAGCCTCAACCGCGCCGTCGTCCAGGTCGCCCCTGCCATCACCGGCACCGGCGCGCAGATCCTCCACATCGTGGGCGGCGCGCAGGAGTTCACCGACCCGGGCGTCGACCGCTACCACGTCCTCGGCTACTCCGACCGCATGGAGCTCGCCATCGCCGCCGCCGACCTGGTCGTCTCGCGCGCCGGGGCGGGCGCCCTCTCCGAGCTGACCGCCGTCGGCGTCCCCGCGGTGTACGTGCCGTACCCGGTCGGCAACGGGGAGCAGGCGGTCAACGTGCGCGGCGTCGTCGCGGCCGGCGGCGGCATCGTCGTCGCGGACGCGGACTTCACGCCCGACTGGATCCTCGCCCGCGTCCTCCCGCTCCTGTCCGACCCGGCGGCGCTCGCGCGCATGTCCGAGGCCGCGGCCTCCGTCGGCTCGCGCGACGGCGCGGCGCGCATGGCCGACCTCGTCGGGGACGCCCTCGCCGCCCGAACGCCCCGGCCCGTCGCGCGGCGCTGACCGCCCTCCCGCCGCCCCCGCTTCCCACCTCCCGAGGAGACCGCACGTGATCGCACCTGACCTGACCATGGACATCCCGACCGAGCTCGGGCGCGTGCACTTCGTGGGCATCGGCGGATCCGGCATGAGCGGCATCGCGCGCCTGTTCCTCGCCGCGGGGCACCGCGTCACGGGCTCCGACTCGCGCGACTCGGACGCGGTCCAGGCCCTCCGCGACCTCGGCGCCGAGATCCACGTCGGCCACGACGCCGCGCACGTGGGGGATGCCGAGGCCCTCGTCGTCACGGGCGCCCTGTGGCAGGACAACCCCGAGTACGTGCTCGCGAAGGAGCGGGGCCTCCCGATCCTGCACCGCTCGCAGGCGCTCGCCTGGCTCATCTCGGGCCAGCGGCTCGTGGCGGTCGCGGGCGCGCATGGCAAGACGACGTCCACGGGCATGATCGTGACCGCGCTGCTCGAGGCCGGGCGCGACCCGTCCTTCGTCAACGGCGGCGTGATCGGCGGGCTCGGCGTCTCGAGCGCCCCCGGGTCCGAGGAGCTGTTCGTGGTCGAGGCCGACGAGTCCGACGGCTCGTTCCTGCTCTACGACACCGCCGTGGCGCTCATCACCAACGTCGACGCCGACCACCTCGACCACTACGGCTCCCACGAGGCCTTCGACGACGCCTTCGTGCGCTTCGCCAGCGCCGCCTCCGAGCTCGTCGTCATCTCCAGCGACGACCCGGGCGCCCGTCGCGTGACCGCGCGCGTCGCGGGTCGCATCGTCACGTTCGGCGAGGACCCGGCCGCCGACGTGCGGATCTCCGACATCGTCACCGACGGCCCGGTCGCCTTCACGCTCACCCACGAGGGCGTGTCGCGCCGCGCCGCGCTGCGCGTCCCCGGACGGCACAACGCGATCAACGCGGCCGGCGCCTACGCCGTGCTCGTGGGCCTCGGCGTCGAGCCCGACGACGCGATCGCCGGCCTCGCCGGGTTCTCCGGCACCGGCCGTCGCTTCGAGCTCCACGCGGAGGTCCGCGGCGTCAGCGTCTACGACGACTACGCGCACCACCCCACGGAGGTGCGCGCGGCCCTCGAGGCGGCCCGCACGGTCGTGGGCTCCGGCCGCATCATCGCCGTGCACCAGCCGCACCTCTACAGCCGGACGCAGATGATGGCGGCCGACTTCGCGCGCGTGTACGAGGAGCTCGCGGACCACACCATCGTCCTCGACGTGTTCGGGGCCCGCGAGGACCCGATCCCCGGCGTCACGGGCGCCCTCGTCTCGGAGCGGTTCACGGACCCCGCCCACGTGGACTACCTGCCCGACTGGCAGCGGGCGGCCGACCGCGCGGCGGAGATCGCCCGCGACGGCGACTTCATCGTGACCCTCAGCTGCGGCGACGTGTACCGGATCATCCCGCAGGTGATCGGCGCGCTCGAGGGCCCGTCCGCATCCGCCGACCCCGCCGCGTCCCCCCGGCCGCGCGAGTGAAGCGGCCCGAGGGCTTCGACCGGCCCCGGGTCCCGGAGCAGCCCGCGGCCGCGCGCCCCGGTGACGGCGAGGATCGGCCCGTCCGGCGTCGGCGGTCCCGTGACGCCGTGCCGCCGTCGGCGACCCCGCAGTCGGCGAG
>NZ_JAVCVL010000080.1:0-10750 GCF_032917815.1 Clavibacter sp. MX14-G9D
CCGCCGAGGAGGAGGCCGTCGCGGCAGCCCCCGCCGCCCCCGCGGCCCGCACGCCGTCGGCCCCCGACAGCCGCTTCTCCCGCATGGGCATCGTCGACGACGCCCAGCCCGGCATGGGCGACCTCGACGAGGTCCTGCGCCGCCGCCGCGCGGTCGGCTGAGGAAGCGCGCCGTCCCCACGGCCGCGCTCGCGGTCGGAGGGCCCCGCGCGACGTGGTAGTCTCGTGGAGTTGTCAGGGCCTATGGCGCAGTTGGTAGCGCGCCTCGTTCGCATCGAGGAGGTCAGGAGTTCGAATCTCCTTAGGTCCACAAGAACCCCGCTCCGGCGGGGTTTTTGCTTTCCCCCCGCTCGTGCCAGCCTTCGCGCGCCTCAGCCGGCGGGCGGGAAGCGCGTGACCTTGTACGGCGCCCCGGACCGGTCGTAGGTGGTCCACTCGCCCACCTGGCGGCCATGGTCGAAGGATCCCGAGCGCAGCATCGTGCCGTCGAGCCGGTACCACGTCCACTCGCCGTGCTCCCGGTCGCCGAGCATGCCGCCGCGGCCGCGCACCGAGCCGTCGCGGTGGAGGACGGTCCGCTCGTGCCGGCGTCCGGCAGCGTCGGCGGCGGTCGTGTCCAGGTCCATGGCCCCACGGTAGGGGCACCGCCCGCGGCGGGCCAGCGGTAGGCGCGCCCCGGTTAAGATCGACCGGTGCCCCGACCCGCGATCCCGTCCGTGACCATCGCGACCCCGGAGGTCCGGACGCTCCGCGCCGACCTCGAGACGGCTCCCTTCACGCTCGCGTCCGCTCTCGGCGTGTGGGGCGACGCCGCCGGCCAGGCGCTGCACCGTGGGAACCGGATCCCGGCCCGCCGCGCGGTCGCCGCTGCGCGCGTCGGCGGGCGCCTCCCGGCACCGGCCGCCCTGGCGGCCCTGTTCGTGCTCGGCGACGCCGTCGACGCGGACGACCTGCGGGCCGCCCTCCCGACGCTCGGCATCGAGGGCGCCGCGCGCCTCGGCCTCGTCGAGGTGGACGGGGACCGGGTGCGACCGGCCGTCGACCTCCGCCCGTACGGCTTCATCGACGCCCACGGCGTCGGCGAGTGGTGGATCGCGTCCGACCTGGGCGAGCTCGCCACCGGCGGGGCGCTCGACGAGGACCACGTGCTCGGGGTCGGCGGGGCCTCCGCGACGCTCAGCGGCCTCATGGTCTCCGCCCCCGTGGCCTCGGCCCTCGACCTCGGGACCGGATGCGGGATCCAGGCGCTGCACGCCTCCCGGCACGCGGAGCGGGTGGTCGCCACCGACATCTCCGCGCGGGCGCTGGCTTTCGCGGCGCTGAACGCGGCCCTCAACGGCGTGACCACCATCGAGCTCCGGCTCGGCAGCCTCTTCGAGCCCGTGGCGGGGGAGAGGTTCGACCACATCGTCTCGAACCCGCCGTTCGTCATCACCCCGAGGACGGAGGGCGTGCCCGCCTACGAGTACCGCGACGCCGGCCTCGTCGGCGACGCGCTCGTGGAGGGCGTCGTCGCGCAGCTCGCCGAGCACCTGACGCCGGGCGGGATCGCGCAGCTCCTCGGCAACTGGGAGCACCGCGCGGGCGGGCCCGGCCTCGAGCGGGTCGCCGGGTGGCTCGACGCGGCCGCCCACCGCACGGGCACCGGGCTCGACGCGTGGATCGTCGAGCGGGAGGTGCAGGACGCGGCGCTCTACGCCGAGACGTGGATCCGCGACGGCGGCACCCGCGCGGGCACCCCGGAGTCCGAGGCGCTCCTCGACGCGTGGCTCGACGACTTCGCGGCGCGCGGGGTGGAGGCGGTCGGCTTCGGGTACCTCACCCTCCGCCGGCCCGCGACGGGCGCGCCGACGCTGCGCCGCCTCGAGCGGCTCCCCGGAGGCCTCGGCCACAACCCGACCGGCCTCGGCGACCACCTGCACGCATCGCTCGCCGCGCACGACGCCCTCGCCCGCATCGACGACCGGGTGCTCGGCGGACTCGCTCTGGTCGTGGCCGGCGACGTCACCGAGGAGCGGCACTACTGGCCGGGCGCCGAGGACCCGACGGTCATGACGCTCCGGCAGGGCGCCGGCTTCGGCCGGGAGGTGCCGCTCGACACCGGGCTCGCCGCGCTCGTGGGCGCGTGCGACGGGGAGCTCGCGGTCGGCGCGATCGTCGACGCCGTCGCGCAGCTCACCGCCGTGGACGCGGAGGCCCTCCGCGCCGAGCTGCTCCCGGGGATCCGCGCGCTCGTCGCCGACGGGTTCCTGCTGCTACCGGGGGCCGTCGCCGCGGAGGACGGACCCGCCGACCGTCCAGGACGCGACGCCTAGGATCGCCGGGTGACCCGCCGAACCCGTCCCGCCGCCCGTCCCGAGATCCTCCGCGCCGTCGTCCTGGACGCCGCGCTCATCGTCGCCTTCGTCCTCATCGGCCGGGCCAGCCACGGCGAGGACCTCGCGCCCTCGGCCGTGCTCGGCACCGCGTGGCCGTTCCTCGCGGGCGGCCTGGTCGGCTGGATCGTCGCCCGCGCCTGGCGCAGCCCCTCGCGCCTCGTGCCCACCGGGCTCCTGGTGTGGGGCGTGACGCTCGTGGTCGGCGTGGTGCTGCGGGCGCTCAGCGGCGAGGGCGTGGTCGTGCCGTTCGTCATCACGACGGCGATCATCCTGGCCGTCCTGCTGCTCGGGTGGCGCGCGGTCTCCGCGCTCGTCGTGCGCCGCCGCGCCCGGGCCTGAGGCCTGACGCCGCGCCCGCCTCAGGCGGCGGGAGGGGTGGGCGCTGCGGCCTCCATCACGGCGATGAGCGCCTTCGCGTACGCCTCCTCGGCCTCGAGGTCCCGGTGCTCGACCTCGTGCCCGTCGAGGACGACGAGCACCACGTGGGCGCCGTCCTCCGCTCCGCCGATCTCGCGCCGCAGGGAGCGGAACGCCCCGCCGAGGAGCTGTCGGAGCTGGTCCTCGCGCGGCAGCCAGAGGCTGTCCTCCAGCGCGACCGAGTCGAGCGCCCACTCGGTGGTGCCGTTGAAGCCGAGGACCGTGCCCGTCGCGTGCTCGTGCGCCTCGATGGTGAGCTCGCTGATGGTGAAGACGTCGGACTCGAAGCCCTGGCCGCGGATCCGGAACCGGTCGCCGGGCTCGGGGCTCCATTCGAGGCCGAGCTCCAGCAGGGTCGTGGCATGCGCGGTGGAGATCATCCCCGCAGTATGCCCGGCGCTCCCGGGCATCGCCTCCGCGGCCGGGGCTGAGCGCGTGCATTAGATTCGGGGGCACCGCCTGCGGCAGACGCCCGCCGCCGGTCGTCCGGGGAGGACCATGCGCGCGACAGTGAAGGACGTCGCCGCGCGCGCCGGGGTCTCGCCGAAGACCGTCTCGAACGTCATCACGGGCCGCGTCCAGGTGAGCCCCGCCACGCGGGAGCGCGTCGAGCTGGCCGTCGCGGAGCTCGACTACGTGCCGAACCTCTCCGCCCGGGGCCTGCGCAACGGGCGCACGGGCGTCATCGCCGTCGCCCTGCCGGACCTCGGCACCGCGTACTCCGCCGAGCTCGCCCACCACCTGGTGGAGGTGGCGCACGAGGCCGGCTACAGCATCCAGATGGAGGAGACGGGCTCCCGGCCCGACCGCGAGCGCGACCTCATGTCCCGGGCCCGCGAGCACCTGGTGGACGGCCTGATCCTGAACCCCGTCCTGCTCTCCCAGAGCGCGATCGGGCGGGCCGAGTCGCTGCCGCCCGTGGTCGTCATCGGCGAGGTCGAGCAGGAGGTCGCCGACCGCGTCGGGGTCGACAGCGTCGGCGCCGCGTACGACATGACCCGGTACCTCCTCGCGACGGGAGCGCGCCGCATCGCCGCGGTGGGCACGGCGACGCGCGAGGAGTCGGCCGCGGGGGACCTGCGGCGCATCGGCTACCGGCGCGCGATGGAGGAGGCCGGCGAGGCGCCCGTGGAGATCGACCGCACCGGCTGGAACAGCGCCTCCGGCGCGGAGGCCGTGGACTCCTGGCTGGCTGGCGGCAACCCGGCGCCCGAAGCCCTGTTCTGCTTCACCGACGGCCTCGCCTTCGGCGCCCTGCGCGCCCTCGCCGACCACGGGCTGCGCGTGCCGGAGGACGTCCAGGTGGCCGGCTTCGACGACGTCGACCAGTCGCGGTTCTCGATCCCCACCCTCACCACCGTGCACTTCGACATCCGCGCGTACGCCGAGGCGGCGGTCGGGCAGCTGGTCCGGCGCATCGAGGAGCGCGAGGGCCCACCCGTGCAGGTCGTCATCCCGCACCGCATCGTCGTCCGCGGCAGCACGCGCCCGTCCCTCTGACCCGGATCCGCCATCCGCTGGCGGTCGTCCGGCAGATCGTCACGCCGAAACGTTGCGTTCCCCATTACAACGATGTAATGATGTGGCCATCACGAAGGAGTGGTCAATGGATCCTGTTACGGGAAAGACCGGGGGACGTCCCTCGGCATGGTCGAGGCGTCAGATCCTCATGGGCGGCGCGGCGGCCCTGGGCGGCGCGTTCCTCGTCGGCGGACTGTCCGGCTGCGCGCCCCAGGTGGCGGCGGCCGGCGGCATCGTCGACCTAAAGTACTGGCACCTGCTGTCCGGCGGCGACGGCATCCGCATGACGGAGATGGTCACCGAGGCGAACGACTCGGGCGAGGGCTTCGACGTCACCGCCACGGTCCTCGCCTGGGGCCAGCCGTACTACACGAAGCTTGCCATGGCGTCCGTGGGCGGTCGCGCTCCCGACGTCGCGGTCATGCACGCGGCGCGCGTCCCCGGGTTCGCGCCCGGCGGCCTGCTCGACCCGTGGGACACGGACAAGCTCGCGGAGCTCGGCGTCACGCAGGCCGACTTCGAGCCGCGCGTGTGGGACAAGGGCGTGGTCGACGGCGAGCTGTACTCCATCGCCCTCGACAGCCACCCGTTCATCCTCATGTACAACACGGACGTCGCCGGCGAGGCGGGCGTGCTGGGGGACGACGGCCAGCTGGCCGAGATCACGTCGCCCGACCAGTTCGTCGACGTGATGCGGAAGATGCAGGCCGTCACGGGCGTGCACGGCCTCAGCTACGGCTACCTCGGCGACGGCGCCCAGATGTGGCGCTTCTTCTACACGTTCTACAAGCAGATGGGCGGCGAGATGGAGCTGCCCACCGGCGGCGAGGTCGTCTACGACCGCGACAAGGCCGTCGCCTCGCTCGAGTTCATCCAGAGCCTGCTCGACGGCACCATCGCCACCCCGAGCGGCGACGGCGGCACCGCCATCGCCGAGTTCGCGGGCGGCAAGAGCGGCGCCGTCGTCACCGGCGTGTGGGAGCTGCCCACGTTCCAGGCCGCGGAGCTCCCGTTCGACGCCATGCCCATCCCGAACCTGTTCGGCACGCCGGCCACCTACGCCGACTCGCACGCGTTCGTGCTCCCGCACCAGAGCTCGCCGGACCCGGTCAAGCGCGACAAGACGTACGCGTTCGTCGCGGACCTCCTGAAGAACTCGCTGCAGTGGGCGGGCGCCGGACACATCCCGGCGTACAAGCCCGTGATCGACAGCCCCGAGTACGCCGAGCTCCTCCCGCAGGCGCACTACGCGAACGCGGCCGAGCAGATCAACTACGACCCGGTGGCCTACTTCACCGGGTCCGGATCCGACTTCCAGTCCTTCTTCGCCGAGAACGTGCAGAACGTGTTCCTCGGCCGCCAGGACGCGGGCGCCGGCCTCGACGCCTTCATCCGGCAGATCAACGCGCTCCTCGCCAAGCCCAACCCCCTGTAGCGCCCGACCCCGGGGCCCCGCGACCTCCGCCGGCGGCCCCGCACCCCTCTTCCTGCGATACGACGAAGGAGTCCACTCGTGACGACAGCAGCACCACCCACCCCGGTCGCCCCCGCGACCGGGTCCCGCCCCCCGCGGTCCACCGCGGGGCAGCCCAAGGTCCGGGCCAAGGAGCAGACGCAGGGGATGCTCTTCATCGCCCCGTTCGTGATCACCTTCGTGCTGTTCCTGGTGTGGCCGGTCCTCTACGGCTTCTACCAGAGCCTCACCGGGCAGAGCCTCACGGGAGCGAACAGCGAGCTCATCGGCTTCGCGAACTACTTCGAGGCGTTCGGCGACAGCCAGATGTGGCGCTCGCTCGGCAACACCGTGGTGTTCACGATCGCGAGCACCATCCCGCTCTTGGTCGTCGGCCTCGTGCTCGCGCTCCTCGTGAACCTCGGCCTCCCCGGCCAGTGGCTCTGGCGGCTCGCGTTCTTCCTGCCGTTCCTCCTCGCGTCCACCGTCGTGTCGCTGTTCTGGCTCTGGATGTACAACCCGCAGCTCGGCGTCGTGAACGCCATCGCGGGGGCCCTCGGCCTCCCGCAGCCCGCCTGGCTGCAGGACTCCAACCTCGCCATGACGAGCGTCGTGATCACCACCGTCTGGTGGACGGTCGGCTTCAACTTCCTCATCTACCTGGCGGCGCTGCAGAACATCCCCGACCAGCAGTACGAGGCGGCGGCCCTCGACGGCGCCGGCAAGTGGCGGCAGCTGTTCTCCATCACGATCCCGCAGCTCGCCCCGACCACCGCGCTCCTCGCGATCCTGCAGGTGCTCGCCAGCCTCAAGGTCTTCGACCAGATCTACCAGATGACCGCGGGCGGCCCCGGCGGCGCGACCCGGCCCATCGTGCAGTACGTCTTCGAGACCGGGTTCACCGGCTTCCGCTTCGGCTACTCGGCCGCCATCTCCTACATCTTCTTCGCCCTGATCGTGGTCATCTCGGTCATCCAGTTCACCGCGACCCGGAGGAAGTCATGACCACCACCACCCGACCCGCCTTCTCCTCCGGCACGCTGGCGCGGAAGCCCGCCACCAGCGCCACCGCCCGCCAGGGCCGCACCGGCACGCCCCGGTTCGCGCCGTCGCGCGTCGCGGCGCTCCTGATCCTCATCGTCCTCGCCGCCGCGTGGCTGCTGCCGTTCCTCTGGGCGGTGCTGACCTCGTTCAAGTCGGAGACCGACGCGGCCGCATTCCCCGTGACGCTGTTCCCCGCGGGCGGCTTCACGCTCGACGCGTACGCCTCCGTGCTGAACGGCGGCACGATCCCGCTCTGGACCTGGAACAGCCTGCTCACCAGCACGGTGATCACGGTCGTCGCGGTCGTGTTCTCGGCGCTCGCCGGCTACGCGCTCAGCCGCATCGACTTCCGCGGCCGCAAGGTGCTGATGGGGGCGATCATCGCGTCGATCATCATCCCGCCGCAGATCCTCATCGTCCCGCTCTTCTACCAGATGCTGTCCTTCGACCTGGTGGACACCCTCTGGGCCGTGATCCTGCCGCAGATCGTGCAGCCGGCCATGGTGTTCATCCTGAAGGCCTTCTTCGACCAGATCCCGATCGAGCTGGAGGACGCCGCGCGCGTCGACGGGGCCGGACGCGTGCGCGTGTTCCTGCAGATCGTGATGCCGCTGTCGCGGCCCATCCTCTCCGCGGTCGCGATCTTCGTCTTCATCGGCGCGTGGAACAACTTCCTCTGGCCCTTCATCGCCACGAACGACGCGACGCTCATGACCCTGCCCGTGGGGCTGCAGACCGTGAAGAACGCCTACGGGATCCAGTACGCGCAGAACATGGCCTCGGCCGTGCTGGCCGCGCTGCCGCTGATCCTCGTGTTCCTCTTCTTCCAGCGCCAGATCATCAAGGGCATCTCGACCACCGGGTTCGGCGGGCAGTGATCCGCCGCCCCGCGCCCACCACCGCTCCACCCATCCCGTCCGGGACGCACGCTCCCGGGCCCGACGTCCAGGAGGACGCCCCATGACCCGCGCCCGCATCACCATCGACCGGGACTTCACCATCGGCGACGTGCCCCGCCGGCTCTTCGGCTCGTTCGTCGAGCACATGGGACGCTGCGTCTACACCGGCATCTACGAGCCGGGCCATCCCACGGCCACGCCCGAGGGCTACCGCCAGGACGTGCTCGACCTCACCAAGGAGCTCGGCGCGACCGTCGTCCGCTACCCGGGCGGCAACTTCGTCTCCGGCTACGACTGGGAGGACGGCGTCGGCCCCGTCGAGGACCGGCCCCGCCGCCTCGACGGCGCCTGGCACACCGTGGAGACCAACGCGTTCGGACTGCACGAGTTCATGGGCTGGTCGAAGGCCGCGGGCGTCGAGGTGATGGAGGCCATCAACCTCGGCACGCGCGGCGTCGACGCCGCCCGCTCGCTCGTCGAGTACGCCAACCACCCGGGCGGATCCAAGTACTCCGACATGCGCCGCCGCAACGGCGCCGAGGAGCCGTTCGACATCAAGCTCTGGTGCCTCGGCAACGAGCTCGACGGCCCGTGGCAGATCGGGCACAAGACGCCCGACGAGTACGGCCGCCTCGCGCAGGAGGCCGGCAAGGCCATGCGCCTCGTGGACCCGAGCATCGAGCTCGTCGCGTGCGGCAGCTCCAACTCCGGCATGCCGACCTTCGGGCAGTGGGAGCAGACCGTGCTCGGCCACACGTACGACGTCGTCGACTACATCTCGCTGCACGCCTACTACCAGGAGCACGAGGGCGACGTCCGCAGCTTCCTCGCGAGCAGCGTCGACATGGACTTCTTCATCGAGTCGGTCGTGGCCACGGCCGACGCCACCGGCGCGCGCCTGAAGAACCGCAAGCGGATCGACCTCTCGTTCGACGAGTGGAACGTCTGGTACCAGCGCGGCCTCGACACCGAGGACCAGCCGCACCGCATCGAGAAGTCCGGCTGGCGCGAGCACCCCCGCGTCATCGAGGACGAGTACAACGTGACCGACGCGGTCGTCGTCGGCACGCTGCTCAACTCGCTGCTGCGCCACGGCGACCGCGTGAAGATCGCCAACCAGGCGCAGCTCGTCAACGTGATCGCGCCGATCCGCAGCGAGGAGGCGGGACCCGCCTGGCGCCAGTCGATCTTCTGGCCGTTCGCGCGGATGGCGCAGCTCGCGACGGGCCGCATCCTCCAGGTGGAGGTCGACAGCGACCGCTACGACAACGACCGCTTCGGCACCGCCGACGTGGTCGACGTGAGCGCGACCTGGGACGACGAGGCGGGGACCGTGTCCCTGTTCCTCGCGAACCGCGACCTGGAGGAGTCGGCGGCGACCGAGGTGGCGCTCCGCGGGCTCGACGCCGGCCGGATCCTCCGCGCCGAGGTGCTGCGTGTCCCCGAGGGAGGGGACCGCTTCACGAGCAACACCGAGGAGTCGGGCGAGCAGGTCGGCCTCGTGCCGCTCGAGGGCGTGCACGCCGAGGGCGGGCGCCTGACGCTGACGCTGCCCGCGCTCTCGTGGGCGGTCGTGGTCCTGGACGTGACCCGGAGCTGATCCCGGACGCACGACGACGACGGCCCGCCCTGCATCGCGCAGGGCGGGCCGTCGTCATGGGGATGCGCGTCAGCTGGCGGGGCCCTCGGTGAGGGTCACGGTGCCCGTCTGCGTGGCACCGGCCGCGGTGGTCCAGCCGAGGGCCACCTGGTCGCCGGGCTCGTGCGCCGCGATGGCGGCGCTGAGCTCGGCGGCCGACGCCACGGCCTTGCCGTCGACCGAGGTCACGACGTCGCCCTGCGCGAGGCCGGCCTGGGCGGCGCCGGACCCCTCGACGACGCCCTGGACGGGAGCGCCCGCGACCGTGCCCGCGCCGTTCGCGAGCAGCACGCCGAGGAAGGCCGGGTAGCCGATCTGCACGGTGCCGGACTCGACGCCGCTCTCGATCTGCTTCGCGATGCTCAGGGCCGTGTCGATCGGGATGGCGAAGCCGGCGATCTGCGCCGACCCGGAGGAGGCGGCCGTGTCGATGCCCACGACCTCGTTCTCGGCGTCCACGAGGGGGCCGCCGGAGTCGCCGGAGACGATGGGCGCGTCCGTCTGGATGAGGTCGGTCAGCGTCTCGCCGGCCGCCGTGCCCTCGGACTGGGTGGTGATGGTCTGGCCGAGGGCGGTGACCTTGCCGGCCGCCGCCGTGAGCGTGCCCGTGCCGCCCGCGTTGCCGACGCCCGTGACGGCCTCGCCGACCGTGACGCCGTCGGTGTCGATCACGGCCGGGGTGAGGCCCGACGCACCCTCGAGCTGCAGCACGGCCACGTCGTTCGTGGCGTCGGTGCCCACCACCTCGGCGACGTAGGCCTTGCCGGTCGACTCGACCGTGACGCGGATGCTGGTGGCGCCGCTGACGACGTGGTTGTTGGTGAGGATCGTGCCGTCGGACGACAGGATGATGCCGGTGCCGGCACCGGCCGCGTTCTCGTACGTGAGCGCCGAGTCGATGGTGACGACGCCCGCCGTCTGCGCCGCGTCGGCGGCGGGGGAGGTGGCGGAGGTCCCGGTGCCGGTGCCGGTGCCCGACTGCTGGCCGGAGCCGGAGCCCTGCCCCGGCAGCGTCGTCGTGCCGCGGCCGAAGCCCTGGCCCGGGGTGAAGGCGCCGGGATCCTGGATGCGCGTGTCACCCGCGGTGGCGGTCGAGCGGCCGAGGTCGGCCATGTAACCGAACGCGGTGCCGCCGCCGAAGGAGAGCAGGAGGGCGAGCGCGGACGCTCCCGCGATCAGGCCCGTGCGGACGCCCTTGCCCATGCGCTTGGGGGTCACGGGGTTCCCCGCCGCGTCGAACGTCAGGGAGCGGCCGAAGGCGTCGGTGGCGGGGGCGGGCCACGGGGAGCCGGCGACGGGACGGCCGTCGGCGGGCATCGCGGTCGCGTACGCGGCAGTCGGCTGCGGCGCGGTGGCCGCGGAAGGGACGGGGGCGCCGGCGTCGATGGGGACCGCCGGGC
>NZ_JAVCVL010000081.1:0-10529 GCF_032917815.1 Clavibacter sp. MX14-G9D
CGGCGCACGCGGGACGGCAGCCGGTGCGACCGCGTCGCGAGCGGAGCCGCGGCCCGCCTCGCCCTCGGCGTCGTCCGACCCGGGGGTGTCCGACGGCGCTCCCTGCGCGGCCCTGCTCCCGGACTCCGCCGGGGGGTCGGACGCGGCGTCGGGCAGGGTCGTCTCGTCGGGCTCGTCGGTCACGGCCCCACGTTACCAAGGCGCCCCTCCCGGGCCGATGCGGACCCCGAGTGTGCCCGGGCGGCCCGCGCAGCGGCGTCCTGCCCGCCGCGCCATCCGGATCCGGACATCACGAAAGGGACACGACCCGCCCCCTTCTACCACCTATTTCCTCACCCGCGGCCTACGATGGAGGAGGCATGACGGAGTGTCGATCAGGAAACCCGCGGGTGAAGTCCCGGCGAACCCTCGACCCCGAGGGATCCCGGTAGCACTCGGCACCCCGCATCGAACGGAGAACACATGACCACGCAGGTAGTCATCCTGGCGGCAGGCATGGGCAGCCGTCTCGGCCGCAGCCTCCCCAAGCCCCTCACCGAGCTGAGCGACGGCCGCACCATCATGGGCCAGCAGTTCGACAACATCCGCTTCGGCCTCGGCGACGACGCCAAGGTCAGCATCGTGGTGGGCTACAAGCTCGACCACATCATCGACGCGTTCCCGGACGCCGACTACATCTACAACGAGCAGTACGACCAGACGAACACGTCGAAGAGCCTGCTCCGCGCCCTCCGCGCGTCCGCGCCCGGCGGCGTGCTCTGGATGAACGGCGACGTCGTCTTCGACCCGATGATCCTCCGCCGCGCCGCCGCGATGATCGCGCGCGACCAGTCCTTCGTCACGGTCAACACCTCCCGCGTCTCCGACGAGGAGGTCAAGTACACGACCAGCCCCGAGGGCTACATCCGCGAGCTGTCCAAGACGGTCAAGGGCGGCCTCGGCGAGGCGGTCGGCATCAACTACGTGTCGCGCGCCGACAAGCCGGTCCTCATCCGCCAGCTCGCCCGCGTCGCCGACCAGGACTACTTCGAGCGTGGAATAGAGTTGGCGATCGAGCAGGACTCCCTGCTCGTCGAACCGGTAGACATCTCCGACCTGTACGCGGTCGAGGTCGACTTCGCGGAGGACCTCGAGAGGGCCAACCTCTTCGTCTAGACCGCCTCGGGGATGCTGATGCAGAGGATCCCCGCCGTGCCCGATGCCGCCCGTCCCGGTCGCGCGTCCCGCACCCCCGCGGCGCGCTACCGCCGCTCGCTGTGGCTGCTCACCACCCGCGACCTGAAGGTCCGGTACTCCACGAGCGCGCTCGGCTGGTTCTGGTCGATCCTCGACCCGCTGGTGATGTCGGGGATCTACTGGTTCGTCTTCACGGTCGTGTTCTCCCGCGAGGTCGGCGAGGAGCCGTACATCGTCTTCCTCCTCGCGGCGCTGCTGCCGTGGATGTGGTTCACGGGCGCGACGAGCGACTTCACGAAGGCGTTCAGCTCGCAGGCGAAGCTCGTCCGCTCGACGCGGATCCCGCGCACGATCTGGGTCCTCCGCCTCGTGTTCGCGAAGGGGTTCGAGTTCGTCGCGAGCCTCCCCGTCCTCGCCGTCTTCGCCGTCGTCGCCGGCGCGCGCCTGGACCTGCACGTGCTGCTGTTCCCGCTGGCGGTGCTCATCCAGGCGGCGCTGCTGCTCGGCATCGGCCTCATCGTCTCGCCGCTCGTGGTGTTCTTCCGGGACCTCGAGCGCGCCGTGAAGCTCGTGCTCCGGTTCCTCTTCTACGCCTCCCCCATCGTCTACTCGTCCCGCGACCTGCCCGCGGAGCTCCACCCCTGGGCCGTGCTGAACCCGCTCACGGGGATCTTCGGGATCTACCGCTCCGCGTTCTTCCCCGCCGAGCTCGACTGGTACGCGGTGGGCATGAGCGCGCTCATCTCCGCGGTCCTCCTGGCGATCGGCACCCTCGTGTTCCGCCGCTCCCTCCCCGCCGTGCTGAAGGAGATCTGATGGACGCCGCCACGACGGACGCGCGGGCCGCGTCCCCCGTCATCGCCGTCGAGGACGCCGGGATCCGCTTCCGTCGCAACCGCAAGTCGCGCCGGAGCTTCAAGGACCTGTTCGGCGGCTCCACGAGGCGCGCGCGGCCCGGCGAGTTCTGGGCGCTGCGCCACGTCTCGTTCGAGGTGCACGCGGGCGAGGCAATCGGCGTCGTCGGGCGGAACGGCCAGGGCAAGTCCACGCTGCTGAAGCTCGTGGCGGAGGTGCTCATCGCGGACGAGGGCAGCATCGGCGTGCACGCCGGCGTCGCGCCGCTCATCGAGATCACGGGCGGGTTCGTGAACGACCTCACCGTGCGCGACAACATCTACCTGACGGCCGGGCTGCACGGCATGTCCAAGGCGGAGATCGACGCCCAGTTCGACGAGATCATCGCCTTCGCCGAGATCCCGGACTTCGTGGACACGCCCTACAAGCACCTGTCCAGCGGCATGAAGGTGCGCATCGCCTTCGCGGTCATCTCGCGCCTGGACGAGCCCGTGCTCCTCGTGGACGAGGTCCTCGCCGTCGGGGACCGCTCCTTCCGCGAGAAGTGCTACCACCGGATCGAGGAGATGCTGGCGGAGGGACGCACCCTGTTCTTCGTGTCCCACAACGAGCGGGACCTCCGCCGCTTCTGCACGCGCGGCCTGTACCTCGACAAGGGCGCGCTCGTGCTCGACGGCCCCATCGACGAGGTCGTCGACGCGTACAACGCCGACCTCGACCCCAAGCCCCCGGCCGCGTCGTCCGCGCACTGAGATCCGCTCCTCCCCAGCAGCGCTCCTGCACAGGCGCACGACCCCGCCCGTCGCACGCCGCGCCTACCGTGCACGCATGCTGCGACCCGTCCCGCCCCTGCCCCTCCGCCCGGATCCCGAGCCCGCCTACCGCGTGCCCTGGCTCTTCGACCGCACCCTCGAGCGACCCCGGTTCGCGCTCGTCAACGTCGGCGACGAGGTGCTGCACGCCATCTCGCTGCACCTGCTCGGGTCGGGCACGATGCTCTCGCGGGCTCCCGTCACCGTCCGGCCGGGCGAGCGCCTGTCGACGACCATCCGCGGCGACGACCTGGCGCTCGACACGGTCCTCGTGGTCCGCTGGTTCCGCCCGGACGGCGGTGAGTACCTGTGGCGGGTCAGCTTCTGACGGGCGCGTCGCCGCGGCGGTCGCGCTCCCGCTCCAGGCGGATGACATCGGCGGGCGAGTCGCCATCGTCCTGCGGCAGCATGTCCGCCGTCAACCCGGTCACGAGGATCCCGGCGTCCACGTCGAGGCCGCTCGCGATCTTGACGATGTTGCGCAGGCTCGGGTTGCGCTGGCCGCGCTCGATCTTGCCGAGCGCCGTCCAGTGGATGCCCGAGAGCTCGGCGAGCGTCTCCTGGCTGATGCCGATGCGCTGTCGCTGCTCACGGACGCGCGAACCGAACTCGGCGGCGGCGTCGGATACGGGGATGACCATGGCACATGCTTATCCGCCACATGAAGGAATGACCAGAGCGGTCGTGCCCCGACCGTCCGTGCCCGTTCCGTAGCGGACAGGCACGGTGTCCCCGGACGATCCGCCGGACGACGAGGGGACGAAGCGCCCAGGGGCCGCGCGTAGGCTCGGAGCATGAACGACGCTCCCGAGCTCGACCCGTCCGTGGCCACCGGCATCGATCGTCTCCTGTCCGTGCAGCGGCCCGTCGTGCTCGCCCACATCCGGTCCATCCGCGCCCGGCACCCGGAGGCGTCGCCGGACCGCATCATCGCCATCCTGGAGAAGCGGTTCCTCGCCGCGGTGACCGCCGGCGGTGCCGCGGTCGGCGCCAGCGCGGTCATCCCGGGCGTCGGCACGGGCGTGTCCCTGGCCCTCACGGGCGTCGAGACGGCCGGCTTCCTCGAGGCGAGCGCCCTCTTCGCGCAGTCCATCACGGAGGTCCACGGCATCTCGGTGGAGGATCCCGCCCGCGCCCGCGCGCTCGTCATGACGATGATGCTGGGGGCACCGGGCGCCCAGGTCATCCAGCAGTTCACGGGGCAGTTCTCCGGCCAGCCCGTGGACCGCAACGCCAACTGGGGTCGGGCCATCACCTCGGGCCTCCCCTCCTTCGCCATCGGGCCGATCGCCGACCGCATCAAGCGGGCCTTCATCAAGCGCTTCGTCGTCAACCAGAGCGCGAGCGCCATCGGGCGGGCGGTGCCGTTCGGCATCGGCGCGGTCATCGGCGGTGCCGGCAACCGGATGCTCGGCGGCAAGATCGTCGCCAGCTCCCGCCAGGCGTTCGGGCCGGCCCCGGCCGTGTTCCCCGACGAGCTCGCGGTGCCGGAGCGGAAGCCCCGCGTCATCCGCGTCGCCGAGAAGAAGGCCGCCAAGGGCTGATCCGCCCGTCGGCACCCGTCACCCCGTACCCGTCGACCGCGTCGGCGACGCGACCCGGCGTCGCGTCAGGCTTCCTCGTCCTCGTCGTCGACCTGCTCGTCGCCGGGATCCGTCGTCGCGTCGCGGAGGTGCAGGGCGGCGTGACGGTCCCACTCCCCCATGAGGTGCTCGATGGCCTGGTGGAACCGGGCCGTCGCCGCTCCCGGGGCCGTGTCGCCGAAGTAGTGCCGCACCCAGGCCGCCAGCCGGCGGTCGGCCGCCGCGTCGTGCTGCAGCGCGTCCAGCCGGGCCACGATGCCGCGGGCGTCGTCCGCCGTCAGCCACTCGCAGTCGGAGAGGTAGCCGTCGGTGTCGATCTGCGCCTCGGGCCGCACGGGCCGCGTGACCATGAGCGGCCGGCCGGCGGCCAGGCGGTCGTAGACCATCGCCGAGATGTCGACGATCGCGAGGTCCGCGGCGGACAGCTGCCATGCGAGCTCGCGCGACCGGTCCACGACGTGCTGCGCCGCCGGGTCCTCGACGTTCGCGCGCTCCAGCATCGCCGCGATCTCGCGGTTCGCGCGCGCGTACTCGGGGTCGACGACGCCGGATCGCGGGTGCGGGCGGTAGACGACGCGGTGGCGGCCCGTCGCGATCAGGTCGCGGACCAGGGGCACGCCGTGGGAGGCGATGGATCCGTAGGCAGCCGCGGGCCGATCGCCCTCCCAGGTGGGCGCGTACAGCACGACGGTGCGGTCGTCCGGGGTGTACGGGAGCTCGCCCGAGTAGTGATCCGCCTGCGGACGGCCGATGGGAATGGCCCGGCGGTCGAGGTCGTAGTCCCAGAGGACCTTGCCGAGCCGGGCGCGGGCGGCGTCCCCGGCGATGAGGCTGTAGTCGTAGGCCTTGAACTGGTTCGTGGTCATGTACATCTTGTCGGACTCGCCGTGGTTGACGAAGACGTGCCAGCGACGGCCGTAGCGCATCATCTGGAAGTTGCGGGTGTTCTGGTTGACGTAGAGGACGATCCGGATGTCCTGCTCCGCGATGACGCGCTCGAGGTCCGCGACGCGGCGCACGTACTCGACCGGCAGCGGGCTCTCGTCGAGCAGGGCGTTCGCGCCGCTGGGGTGCCGGCTGAGGATGACGACCGGGTGCGTCCGGGCCAGCTCGAGGAGCGGGCGGTACCACTGGCGGATCTGGTACATGTTCACCGCCGAGTCGGCGAAGTACACCGCGATGCGGTACTCGCCGGTCGGCGACGGGGCGCGGAGGGCGAGCTTGCGCTGCAGGGCCCCCCGCGCACGGCGCTGATGGACCAGCGAGCGGACAGCGCGCACGGCGAGGCGCGCATCGTTCAGGAGACCCATGCATCCACCGTAGCCAGCGCTCGGGGCCGGTCCGGACGAGCCCCGGCCGGGGGCGCGGAACGGTGTGCGATCGTGACCGGGGCGTCGCGCATCACGATCAGATGACGGGCGGCCTGCCCGCTCGCGTCATGCGGAGGACGGTGCCCCACGACATCGGACGACGCGGGCCGGGGGACGTGGTCCACCCCTCCCGCCAGCCGCGCAGCCAGGTGCCGAGGCCGTCGCGGCCACGCATGCTGCGGAGGAGCTGCACCGCGGTCCACGACCCGACGTACACGGGCACGAGCGGGAGCGGGAGGTTCCGGCGCGCGAGCCACACCCGGTTGCGGGCGTTGAGCCGGTGGTACTCCGCGTGGCGCGTGGGAGCGACGGCGGGGTGGTGCGCCACCAGGTCGCCGGCGTACCAGGCGCGCATGCCCTGGTCCCAGACCCGCCACGCCAGCTCGATCCCCTCATGGGCGTAGAAGAACGCGCCCGCCCATCCCCCTGCGGCCTCGAACGCGTCGCGGCGCACGACGACCGCCCCCTCCAGGACCGACATGACCGCGCTGGAGCGGGCGGGATCCCCCTTGCGGATGCGCGGGATCCACCGCCGCGGCGTGGCGGCGCCCGTCGGGTCGACGATGCGCGGCTGGATGAGCGCGACGTCCGGCATGCGCGCCATGAGCGCCCGGCAGTCCGTGAGGAAGGTCGCGCTGGGCACCGTCTCGTCGTCGTCGAGGAAGAACAGGGTCTCCCCCGACACCTCGGGGACGCCCGCGTTGCGACCGGCGGGGATGCCGAGGTTCACGGGCAGGTGCAGGCCGCGGACGCCGTCGGGCAGGCCGACCGGGTCCCAGCCGTTGCCGACCACGACCACGTCCGTGAGGACGTCCCGCTGCCGGAGCACCGAGGCGAGGGAGGCGGCCAGCCCCTCGGGCCGACGGCCCTGGCTCAGGATGACGACGCCGACGCGCGGCAGCGGCGACCTCACGCGGAGGTCAGCCGACGCGACGTGACGATCATGACGAAGTGCCCGACGAGGGCGAGCACGGCGAGCGGCACGAGCGCGACGAGCAGGACCCGGTCGGTCGCCGGCTGTCCCGCCACGAGGCCCACGAGCGCGACGACGAACACGACGATGGTCAGCTCGACCGAGTGGAACATCCGGTGGAAGGGCAGGAACCGCACGGCCCTGCGCGCGACCGCGATGAGGGAGTGCTGCGACGCGACCGTCCCTGCCCCGACGGGCGCCTTCGGCAGGTCGGCGGACGCGCGGGCGACGCGCACCATGTCGTTCAGCGCCTTGTTCAGCACGATGACGAGGGCGAGGGCGAACGCGAGCGTCGTCCACGGGAGGTCGCCGGGCGCCTCGAAGGGGTACGCGGCAGCGCGGATGCCCAGACCCAGCGCGATGAGCGTCTCCGTCGAGTAGTGACCCACCGCATCGAGGAAGTGGCCGACCGGCGACGAGGTGCGCCGCCACCGCGCCACCTCCCCGTCGCAGCAGTCCACCAGCATCTGCAGCTGCCCGAGGACGAGCGCGAGGGCGGCACCCGCGATGCCCGGGATGAGCAGCGCCGCGGCGGCGGCCCAGCCCGTGAGGATCATGACGACGGTGACCCCGTTGGCGCTGATGGGCGTCCGCAGCAGGAGCCAGGTGACGTAGGGCGAGAGGTCGCGGAGGTAGAGGTGGGCCGTCCAGTGCTCGGCATTGGCGCGGAGGCGCACCTCGGGGGGCTGGGTCACGCGCCGCAGCTCCGCGATGGAGGAGGGCAGGCCGCGGTCGCCGGTGCCGGGAGCGGCGCTCATCGGCCCGTGTGCCCGTCGAGGTCGTCGGTGAGCTCGAGGAAGCCGAGCACGAAGCCGGTCCCCCAGCTGAAGTGGATGGACGGGAGCACCGCGGCGAACCGCAGCATCGTGGCCGCGCCGTCCCGCGAGGCCACGGTGACGGTGCTCACCAGCACGAAGCCGGCGTAGACGCCCGGGACCACGAAGGCGGCGACCAGGCGCCGCAGGCCCGGCACCCCGATGGCCGGACCCACCAGGCCCGCGACGCCGAGGACGAGACCGGCCGCGACGCCGGCGACCGCGACGGGCGGCACGAAGTAGCGCACGGAGTTCTGCCGCGTGTACCGGCGGGCGAGCTCCCCGCGCCACAGTCCGGTCGCGAAGAACTGGCGGATGAGCGACCGGAACGTCGAGCGGGGCCGGTAGGTGACCTTCATGCGCGGCGTGAACCAGACGAGGCCGCCGCTCTGCCGGATCCTGCGGTTGAGCTCCCAGTCCTGACCGCGGCGGACGCCCTCGTCGAAGAGCCCCACCTCCACCAGCCGCTCGCGCCGGAACGCGCCGAGGTACGCCGTCTCGGCGGGACCCTCCTTGCCGCCGACGTGGTGCGCGGTGCCGCCGAGGCCGACGCGGGCGCCGTACGCACGGGCGACCGCCTTCTCGAACGGCGTCCGGCCCTCGGCCGACATGAGGCCGCCCACGTTGTCGGCGCCGGTCGCCTGCAGGGTCTCCACCGCGATGCGGGTGTAGTCGCGCGGGAGCAGCGAGTGCGCGTCGACGCGGATGACCACGGGGTTGCGCGTCGCGCGGATGGCCGCGTTGAGGCCGCCGGGGGTGGAGCCCGTGGGGTTGTCGACGCTCGTGATGCGCGAGTCCGCGCGCGCCATCTCCCGGACCACCTCGGTCGTGCCGTCGGTGCTCGGCCCGAGCGCCAGGACGACCTCGAACTCGCCGGCGTAGTCCTGCCGCATCATGCTGTCGACGGCCGCCCGGACGTGGTCCACCTCGTTGAGGATCGGCATGACGTACGAGACGGCGGGCAGGTCGCCGGGGCTGCCGGCGACGGGGTCTCGTCGCGGGTGGTGCGCCATCTGAGCCGATCTCTTGGAGGAGGTGCGGCCGGGGCCGTCGGGGGCCGAGCCTCGCAGCACATTACCAGCCCGCCCGTCCGCCCTGGACGCGGACGAGGGGCGGACCGGTGCTCACCGATCCGCCCCTCCCCGGGTCACGAGCTACTGCTGCAGCGTGCCGAGCGTGATGTCGACCTGCTGCGTCTGGCCGCCGCGGATCAGGGTCAGCTGGGCATCGCTGCCGCCGGCCAGCGCCCGGACCTGCGCCGTGAGGTCGCTGGCCTTGCTGATCGGGATGCCGTCGAAGGCCGTCACGATGTCGCCGCTCCGCAGCCCGGCGGCGGCCGCGGCCCCTCCGCTCTGGACCTCGACGATGAACGCGCCGCCGACCGGGGTCGTGTTGTCGGCGGCGGCCGCGTCACGGGCGCTCGCGCCGAGCAGCCCGTGCGACGCGCTGCCGCCGGCGATGATCTCCTTGCCGACCCGCTGGGCGAGGTTCGACGGGATGGCGAACCCGACGCCGATGCTGCCCGCGGTCGAGCTCGTCCCGCCCGCGTTGGCGATGGCGACGTTGATGCCCATGAGCCGGCCGTCGCGGTCGAGGAGCGCGCCGCCCGAGTTCCCGGGGTTGATGGCCGCGTCGGTCTGGATGACCGGGAGGCTGATGGTGGCCGCCGCCTGGGGCTGGCCGCCCGTGCCGCCCTGGCCCTCGTTGCCGAAGGGCCAGAAGTTGAACGGCGTCTCCTCGCTCTGGCTGCCGTCGCCCGGAGTCTCGGGAGCCGCGGACGAGGCGACCTGGATGCTCCGGTCGAGGGCGCTGACGATGCCGTCGGTCACCGTCCCGGACAGGCCGAGGGGCGCGCCGATGGCGATGGCGTCGTCGCCGACGTTGAGCTTCGAGGAGTCGGCGAACTCGATGGGCGTGAGGCCGCTCGCCCCGTCCATCTTGATGACGGCGAGGTCCACGACGGGATCCGTGCCGACGAGCTGCGCCGTGTACAGGGCCCCGTCCGCGGTCTTGACCTGGATGGTCGGGTCGCCGGTCTGGCCGTCGAGCGTCACCACGTGCGTGTTGGTGAGGATGTAGCCGTCGCTGGAGAGCACCACGCCCGATCCGGTGCCGCCGCCCTGGGCGCCGGCGACACTGATGGTGACGACCGAGCCGGACGCCTGCGCGGCGACGGCGGTGATCGGCGTGGCGTCAGCCGGGTCGTTGACCGTGATGTTGGCGGGAGCCTGGCTGGCCGCCTCCGTCGAGCCGTCCTCGTGCGCCACGGCCCAGACGGACAGGCCGCCCGCGGCTCCCCCGATGAGGGCGCCGACGGCGAGCATGGCGACGAGCGGCAGGGCCTTGTTCGCCTTCTTGCGCGGAGGCGTCGTGGTCGTGTCGGCGGCGGGTCCGTCGCCGGCGGCCGCGGTCCCCGCGACGGGGACCGTGGCGGTAGCGGCATGACGTTCCCCGTCGGGACCGGTGCCGTAGGCGAGGGTGTCGCGCTGGTCGGCGGGGGTGGGTGCGGGGTGGGCGCTCGCGGCCGGGCCGGCGGGCGCGGGCCAGGACGACCCGTCGCCGGTCGGTTCCGAGGAGCGCGACGATGCCGGGCCCGTGGCGTCGGTGCGGCCGGGGACCTCGCGGTCGCCCTCGTGCTCGTCTGCGCCGTGGCTTCTGTCGGTCATCGGTGGTGCTCCTCTCAGGTCGTGCCAGCTTCCAGGGCGAGTCTGGGCGTTCCCTATGGCTGCCCTGACAGCGCGCCGTCCGGGGGCCGCCGCGTCCCGACGGACGGCGGGAGCGTCGACGCGGCTGCTCGCCTGCTGCGTCGAGCGTACGCGCGAGGACGCGCACGAGCCGTCGCGAGGCGGTTCCCGGCGGTCGGGTCGCCGGGGACCCCGCCGCGTCTCAGCATCCGGGTCCGGCGTGGTGGGTCCCGCACGGCCCGGGCACCAGGACCGTGGACC
>NZ_JAVCVL010000082.1:0-10514 GCF_032917815.1 Clavibacter sp. MX14-G9D
GGGCGAACCGCAGGGTCGCGATCTCGAAGGGCCGCAGGGTGAGCTCGACCGGCTCGCCCGCGGCAGGGGCGGACGCGCCGTCGACCGGCCGCTCCAGCAGATCCGTGCGGTGCGCCGCGCCCAGCCCGGCGTCGGGGTCGACCCGGACGACCGTGCGCTCCCGGCCGCCGCGCGCCTCGTACAGCCGCACGACCAGGTCGCCCGAGCGGTCCTCGGCCAGCTTGACCGCCTCGACCACCACGGCGGGGTTCGACGACGTGACGAGCGGCGCGACGCCGTGGTCGCCCGCGACCTCGCGGACCGGGAGGTTCAGCCGGTAGCCGGCGTCGGCGGCGTCGAGCACGTCCGGCGCGACGCGCACCGCGGAGCGCAGCACGTGCCGGCCCTGGTCGGCGTGCGGGTCGGGGAACACGGGCGCGCGGAGGAGCGACTGGCGCACGAGGGTCGCGCTGCCGCCGTCGGGGCGGGGGATCCGCGTCACGTCGTGGCCGTAGGTCGCGTCGTTCGCGACGGCCACGCCGAACCCGGGCTCGCCCACGTGCACCCAGCGGTGCGCGACGGTCTCGAAGCGCGCGGTCTCCCACGACGTGTTGGCGTGCGTCACCCGCTGCACGTGGCCGAACTGCACCTCGGACGCGGCCCGGTCGGCGTGGACGTCGAGGGGGAACGCGAGCTTCAGGAGCTTCTGACGCTCGTGCCAGTCCACGTCGGTGACGACCTGCAGCTCCGGCTCGCCCGCAGGCAGCGTCCACGTCTGCGTGACGCGGGAGGAGCCGAACGCGCGCTCGACCACGAGCGACGCGCCGTCGATCCGGATGGAGGCGACGTCGGTGAGGTCGGTGCGGTTCCGGCGGTAGGCGTCGTCGATGTCCCACGCGTCCCACTGGTTCGGGGTGTCGCGGAACAGCTGCAGCAGGCCGAGGCGCTGGCCGGGGGCGACGAGGTCGCGACCCGACGCCGCGTCGACGAGGGACGAGACCGTGCCGTCCGCGTCGAAGCGCGCCCGGACGAGGCCGTTGTCGAGGACCCAGCCGTCGCCGTCCGCCGCCGCGGCGGTCGCGTCGTCGTCGTCCCGCAGCGGGGCCGCCGACAGGGCGCCGACGCCCCGGGCGTCGACGGGGGCCGCGTTGAAGGCGATCCGCCGGTCGCCCGACCCGGCGAGCGCGCGCTGCGCCTCGGCCACGAGCTCCCGCAGCCGGCCCTGCACGCGGGCGTGCTCGCGCTCCGCCTCCTGGTGCACCCAGGCGATGGAGGTGCCGGGCAGGATGTCGTGGAACTGCAGGAGCAGCACCGTGCGCCACAGCGCGTCCAGCTCGTCGTAGGGGTACGCGACGAGGTCCCGCACGGCCGCCTGCGCGAGCCACAGCTCGGCCTCCCGCAGCAGGTGCTCGCTGCGCCGGTTGCCCTGCTTGGTGCGCGCCTGCGACGTGTAGGTGCCGCGGTGGAACTCGAGGTACATCTCGCCCGACCACACGTGCGGGTCGCGGATCTCGGCCCGCGCCCGGTCGAAGAACGACAGCGGCGTGCCGAGCTCCACGCGCGGCGACCCCTCGAGGTCCCGCGTCCGGTGCGCCGCCGCGGTCATCTCGCGGGTGGGCCCGCCGCCGCCGTCGCCCCAGCCGAAGGGGACGATCGAGGCGTTGCTCACGGCCTTCTCGGCGTGCTGGCGCTCGGCGCGCGCGAGGTCCTCGGCCGACAGGTCCGAGTTGTAGGAGTCCACCGGCGGGAAGTGGGTGAAGACCCGGGTGCCGTCGATGCCCTCCCACAGGAACGTGTGGTGCGGCATCGTGTTGGTCTCGTTCCACGACTGCTTCTGCGTGAAGAAGTACTCGGCGCCCGCGCCCCGCACGATCTGCGGGAGCGCGCCCGTGTAGCCGAAGGAGTCGGGGAGCCACACCTCGCGGTTGTCGATCCCGAACTCCTCGAGGAAGAACCGCTTCCCCTGCACGAGCTGGCGGACGAGCGCCTCCCCGCCCGGCATGTTCGTGTCCGACTCGACCCACATGCCGCCGACGGGCACGAAGCGCCCCTCCGCGACGCGCTGACGGAGGCGCTCGAACAGCTGCGGGTGGTCCTCCTTCAGCCACGCGTACTGCTGGGCGCTGGACGCGGCGAACACGAAGTCCGGGTCCTCGTCCATGAGCGCGAGGACGTTGGAGAACGTGCGGGCGACCTTCCGCCGCGTCTCGCGGACGGGCCACAGCCACGCGGAGTCGATGTGGGCGTGGCCGACGGCGGTGACGCGGTGGGCGCTCGCGTGCGCGGGCGCCGCGAGCACGGGCGCGAGCACCTCGCGTCCGGCGGCGGCGGTGCCCGCGACGTCGTCGGGGTCCACGGCGTCGCACACCCGCTCGAGCGCCGACAGGATCTCCACCCGGCGGGAGGAGGCGGGATCCAGCTGGCCGAGGAGCCCCTGCAGCGTCCAGACGTCGCGGTCGAGCTCGTAGACGGCGAGGTCGCGCCACGCGAGGTCGAGGGTGCGCATCGTGTAGATGGGGTCGTCGCCCGCGGTGGCGGGGTCGCCGAGCGGGGTCTCGCCGTAGAAGTCGTTGCCGCCCACGTCCGGGTTCGACGCCGCCTCGATCCACAGGTCGATCGTCGTGCCGGGGGCCGTGCCCTGGCCGACCGCCTCGAGCGGCACGTACCCGTTGTACGGCTCGATGGCCTTCACGACGCTGCCGTCGGGCCGGTGCACGAGCCCCTCGGCCTGGAAACCGGGCTGGCGGTCGCTGAAGCCGAGGTCGACGAGGACCTCGAGCGAGGTGCCCTCCGCGCCGGCGTCCTCGGGCACCGTGCCGGTGACGTGGAACCACGTGGTGCCCCATGCCCGGCTCCACGGGGTGCCGACCGCGAACGGGCGGTACTCCTGGCGGATCGCCTCGGCGAACGGCACCGGCTCGCCGGGTGCGTCCCACGCCTCGATGGTGAGGGGCATCCGGCGCCGGTAGACGTTCGGCGTGAGGCGGTCGACCACGAAGCGCGCGACGCGGGCCTCGGCGAGGGCGGTGGTGAGGGGCATGGTCATCTCCTGACGATGGCGCGGACGGACCGCGGACGGGTGTCTCCAGCGTGCGCCGCGCGGGCGTCGGCGTCCGCGCGGCGGGTGGTGCGGTGGTGGTGCGGGTGGATGCGCGGGCCGGTCAGCCCTTCACGGCGCCGGCGAGCGCGTTCGAGCCGCCGAGCGTCCGCGAGACGAGCACGTACAGCGCGATGACGGGCACCGAGTAGACGAGCGAGAACGCGGCGAGCTGGCCGTACGCGACGGAGCCGTACTGCCCGAAGAAGTTGAAGATGCTCACGGCGGCCGGCTGCTTGTCCGGGCTCAGCAGCAGGATGAAGGGGACGAAGAAGTTCCCCCACGCCTGGATGAACACGAAGATGAACACCACCGCGATCCCCGGCCGCATGAGCGGCACGACGATGTGGGTGAGCGTGCGCATCATGGACGCGCCGTCGGTCCAGGCGGCCTCCTCGAGCGAGATGGGCACCGAGTCCATGAAGTTCTTCGCCATCCAGATGGCCATCGGCAGGCTCGTGGCGGCGAGGAAGAACACCGTGCCGCCGATCGAGTCGATGAGGTCCAGCGTCACGAACAGGCTGTAGACGGGCACCATCATCGCGGTGATGGGCAGGCACGTGCCGAAGAGGATGCCGTAGAGGAACGGCTTGTTGATCCGCATCCGGTACCGCGACAGCGGGTACGCCGCGAGGATCGCGACGACGACCGTCACGACCGCGCAGCCGCCGGAGAGCACGAGGCTGTTCATCAGCGGGATGAACGAGATCTCGGGCGTCAGCACGGCGGTGAAGTTGTCGAGCGTGAACTCGTCCGGCACCTTCGCGGACAGCGTGGCCGACGGGTCGAACGACGCGAGCACCAGCCACACGAGCGGCACGGCGAAGCAGAGGGCGACCAGCACCAGCACGCCGTTCGCGACCGTCCGCATCACGCGGCCGCTCGGGGAGGTCATGCGCGTGCCGGGCGGCCGCGGGGACCTCCGTGCGCGGGAGGCCCGGGCGGGTGCCGGGATCGCTGTGGTCACGGCCATGGTCAGTCCACCTCCGGGCGCAGGGCCCTGATGTAGATCACCGAGAACACGGCTCCCACGAGCAGCATGATCGTGGCGATCGCGGTGCCGAAGCCCAGCTGCGAGAACTGGAACGCCTCCTGGTAGGCGAGGATCGGCAGGGTCGAGCTGCTCGTGCCCGGGCCGCCGCCCGTCATCACGAAGATGAGGGTGAAGACCGAGAGCGTCTGCAGCGTGGTGAGCATCAGGTTCGTCGAGATGCTGCGGCGGATGACCGGCAGCGTGATGAAGACGAGCCGCTGCCAGCCGGTCGCGCCGTCCACCTCGGCGGACTCCGTGATCTCCGGCGGCACCTCCTGCACGGCCGCCGCGTAGACGAGCATCGAGAAGGCGGATCCGCGCCACACGTTCGCGAGGATCACCGACAGCAGCGGCAGGCCGTACAGCCAGTTCGCGCCCTGGATCCCGAACCAGCCGAGGATCGTGTTGAGCGTGCCCTCGTCGTTGAAGAACGCGTAGGCGGCGAACGCGGCCACGATCTCCGGGAGCACCCACGCCGCGATGACGAAGGTGCCCACGACGGCGCGCACGACGCGGTTGCCCTGCCGCATGAGCAGCGCCAGCCCGAGGCCCACGACGTTCTGCCCGACGACCGCGGAGAAGAACACGAACGCGAGCGTGAGGAGCACCGACTTGGGGAAGTCCGGGTCGGCGAACAGGGCCGTGTAGTTGTCGAAGCCGATGAACTGCGCGCCGCCGGCGGCGTACCCCGTGAGGGACGCGTCGGTGAACGAGCCGTAGAGGCTCGAGATGACCGGTCCGAGCAGGAACAGGGCGAGCAGGACGATGGAGGGGAGCAGCGGGATGGTGCGCGCCCCGGTGCGGAGCGCGCGGGCGCGGGCCCGGCCCGGGCGGACCGGCGACGGTCCGCCCGATCCGGGCCCCGACCCCGCCGCACCCCGCCGGTCGGCGCCCCGCACGTCGGCGTCGGGGCCCACCGGGACGGGGGCGATGGTGGACACGGATCAGTCCTCGGCCTTCTGCGTCCCGTCCTGGCCGACGATGCCGACGAGCGCGTCGTCGTAGGCGGCCGCGGCCTCCTCGGGCGACTGCTGGCCGGTCATCACCGACTCCATCGCGACGGTGATCGCGTTGGAGATGCGGCTGTAGTCGGTGGTCGCGGGGCGGAAGTGGGTCACGTCGACGATGGAGGAGAAGAACTCGAACGTCGGGTTGGAGGAGACGTACTCCGGGTCCTCGGCCACGTCGCTGCGCACCGCGATCTGGCTGGCCGCGATGTCGTACGACTGCGATCCCTCCTTGTCGAGCGCGTCGGCGATGAACTCGAACGCCTTGTCGGGGTTCGCCGTCTTCGCGCCGACCGCGAGGGTCCAGCCGCCGGACATGCTCACCGCGCCGGGGGCGGCGCCGTCCTGCGTGGGCATGGGCGCCTGACCCATCACGTCGCTCCACTCGGGCCAGGGGTTCGTGCCCGTCTCGAGCCAGGTGCCGCTCAGCCACGATCCGTCGAGGTCGATCGCGAGCTTGCCCTGCGGCAGCCACTCGCCGCCGACGATGGTGGAGATGTTCGTGTCGAGCGCCTCCTCGGGCTTCGGGCCGATGCCGCCCTGGTACACGTCCTCGATGAAGCCGAGCGAGTCGATGAAGCCCTGCGACTCCGTGAGCCACTTGCTCGTGGACTCGTCGTAGAGCGTGCCGGTGGGGGTGCCGTAGTGCAGCATCTCGAAGCCCTGCATCGTGGCGCCCTCGCCCTGCGGCTTGCCGGAGTAGACGTTGATGGGCACCACGTCGGGCAGCTCGGCCTTGATGGTCTTCGCCGCGTCGAGCACGTCGTCCCACGTCTTCGGCTCCCACGGCACGGGCAGGCCGGCCTGGGCGAAGAGGTCCTTGTTGTACCAGAGGGCACGGGTGTCGGTGCCCATGGGGATCCCGTAGACCTTGCCGTCCTCGCCGACGCCGGCCTCCTTGGCGGAGTCGAAGAACATGTCCCAGTCCTCCCAGCCGGCGACCTGGTCGTCGAGGGGGAGGAGGTAGCCGGCGGCCGCGTCGGACTTCACCTTGAAGGTGTCCTCGTACATCACGTCGGGGGCGGTCGAGGCCGAGCGGTTCATCAGCGCGAGCTTCGTGAAGTAGTCGTCGTTCTGCGCGGCGATGGGCACGAACTCGACCTTCATGCCGGGGTTCGCGGCCTCGAAGGTCTTCGCGGTCTCCTTCATGTGGGCGTCCATCTGGGTGAACGTCCCGAACTTCTGGTACGCGACCTTGATGGTCTTCCCGTCGTCACCGCCGCCCGCGCCGCCGGAGCAGCCGCTGGCGAGGAGGAGGGCGGCGACGGATCCCGCCGTGATCGAGAGGATGCGTGCTCGCGTCCTGCGGTGCGGCAGATGGTTCGACATGGTGCTCCCTTGCTCCACTGGCTCGGACGGTCGGCGTCATCGCCGGTCGTCGAGGGTTAGCCAAACGTATGGACTAATCCATGTCAAGACATCCTGGTGACGATCCGGTGACGGTGCGCGAGGAGGACAGCCGCGGCGTCGCGGCGGCCGGGGGATCGGTGCGGGCGGGGAAGCGGTGCGGCCGGGGGAGCGGTGCAGGCAGCCGGTCAGGCGCGAATGAGCATGGCCGACGGGCGCGGCGAGAACGCGTTGTCGAGCACCAGGCACGCGGCGCCCACGGCGGCGACGTCCTCGCCGACCGCCGACTCGACCACGCGCACGGGGTGCTTGGCGATGAGCGCCGGGGACCGGCGCACCTCCTCGGGCAGCGTCTCGAGCACCAGCCGTGAGATGGGGTGCCAGAACGGCCCGCCGCAGACGACCTCGTCGACGTCGAGGAGGTTCACCTGGATCACGATGGCGTGCGCGAGGTGCCGCGCCGCCGCCTCGACGATCCGCCGCGCGGGGCCGTCCTCCGCGTCCGCACGGGCCGCCAGCGCATGGAAGGCCTCGCCGATGAGGCGCATGTCGACGGCGTCGCCGCTCGCCGCCGCCTCCGCGAGGGCCGCGTCCGACACGTCCGCGGACGTCAGCACGCCGCCCTCCACCGCCTGGCGCACGAGGGCGTGCGGCGTGATCAGCTCGCCGACGCACCCGACGCGCCCGCACGTGCAGCGCCGTCCGCGGGACGCGACCATGATGTGCCCGGCGTCGCCGGCGTTGGAGCTCGCGCCGCGCACCGGCTCCCCGCCGAGGACGAGCCCGGTGCCGAAGCCCGTGCCGTAGTACACGAACGCGAGGTGCCGCCGGTCGCCCGTGCCGAACCACAGCTCGGCCACGGCCGCCGCGGTCACGTCCTTCTCCAGGAGCACGGGCAGTCCGGTCGCGGTGCTGAGCGCCTGCCGGAGGGGCACGTGCCGCCAGAGGGGGAGCATCGGCGGGTCCAGCACCAGCCCGGCGCCCACGTCGATGGGACCCGGCGCGGCGAGCCCCACCCCGAGCACCGCCCGGCGATCGACCCCTGCGTCGGCGATGAGGCCGTCGACCAGCCGGGCCACGAGCGCCACCACCTCGTCGGGCCGGGAGGCGGAGGGCGTCGGGCTGCTCACGTGCCGGAGGACCGTGCCCTCGAGGTCCAGGAGGACGGAGGTGATGACGGCCGGATCCACGTGCACGCCCACCGCGAACCGCCCGTCGGCCACGAGGTGGAGGAGGGTGCGGGGCTTGCCGGGCCCGCGGATCACGGTGCCGCCCTCGCGCACGAGCCCCTCGTCGATGAGGCGGCGCGTCACGTTGGTCACCGTCTGGGCGCTGAGGCCGGTGCGCTCGGCGACCTCGGAGCGGCTGGCGCCGTCGGCGGCCCGGCGGACCGCGTCGAGCACCACCGTGCGGTTGTATCCGCCGATGGCGGGCAGGTTGGTGCCGCGTCGCATTGGCACCTCCTCGCACCGGTCGCCGCGCATCGCGCGCGGGGCTCCCCGCAGTATCCCGGATGCGGGGACCCGGCCCCGTCGTCGCCGCGATCCCTTACCGCTCCCGGCGGACCCCGCGACACGCCCGGCCGGGCCGCCGGGGCGCGGAGGAGGCTCGGCAGATGACCGATCTGCTCGCCGCCGCCCACGAGGCGTCCCGCACCCACCCGTCCCCCGTCCCCGCCGCGCGCGGGCCCCTCAGCCGCGCGCTGATCGCCGACCTCCTCGGCCCCGGCGACCGCGCCGCCGCGACGGCCCCCGACCTCGCCGGCCTGGCCGCGGAGGCGCTCGCCGCGACGGACGACGTGGTCCGCGACGACGACGTCCAGCTGGCGCTCTCCTGCCTCTACGAGCTGCACCACGCCGGACTCGCCGGGGTGGACGACGGCCGCGAGTGGGACCCGCGGCTCATCGCCGTCCGCGGGATCCTCGAGGCCGCGTTCGAGGCCGCCCTCCGCGAGCGCGTCCCCGTCCCGGAGCGCCCCGAGCCCACGTCCGCGGGCGTCGCCGCCGCGCTGTTCGCCCTCGCGTCGGCCGACTCCGGCCCGTCGCTGTCGCGGTACGTGGCGCGCACGGCGAGCGTGGAGCAGCTGCGCGAGCTGCTCGTCCAGCGCTCGATCTACACGCTGGGGGAGGCCGACCCGCACTCCTGGGCGATCCCGCGGCTCCGCGGCCGCGCCAAGGCCGCGCTGGTGGAGATCCAGGCCGACGAGTACGGCGGCGGCCGCCCGGAGCGCGTCCACGCGACCATCTTCGGCGCCACCCTCCGCGGGGTCGGCCTGCGCGACGGCTACGGCGCGTACCTCGACGACGTGCCCGCGGTCACGCTCGCATCGTCCAACGCCATGTCGCTGTTCGGCCTGCACCGCCGCCTGCGCGGCGCGATCGTCGGGCACCTCGCGGCGTTCGAGATGACCTCGAGCGTCCCGAGCCGGCTGTACGCGGCGGGCATCCGCCGGCTCGGCTTCGGCGACGACGTCGCCTGGTACTACGACGAGCACGTGGAGGCCGACGCCGTGCACGAGCAGATCGCGGCGCACGACCTCGCGGGCGGCCTCGTGGAGTCGGAGCCCCACCTGCTCGACGACGTCATGTTCGGCGCCGCGGCGTGCCTCGAGGTCGAGGGCTGGGTGGGAGCGCACGTGCTCTCCAGCTGGAAGGCGGGACGCTCCTCGCTGCGTCCCGGATCCACGGCCGCGACGGACGCCGCGGGCACGGCGAGCGCCGCGTGATCCCCGCCGGCGGCCACGACGGCGAGGCGCGGGACGCGGGTCCGGCCGGTCCCCGCGCCGCCGCGACCGAGCCCCCGCGGATCATCGCCTACCCCGACGGCCCGCTGCTCGTGCGCGGCGAGTTCGAGATCGTCGACCCGGCCGGGCGGCCCGTCCCGCAGACCCGCCGCACCGTCGCGCTCTGCCGCTGCGGGGTCTCGTCGATCAAGCCCTACTGCGACGGCACGCACCGGCTGGTCGGGTTCCGCACGGATCCGCCCGCGCCCGCCGACGAGCCGGGGCCGGGGACGCCCTAGAGCTCCGCGCCCGGCACGGCGAACGTGTCGCACGCGGCGGGGCCGCCGGCGCGGCCGGTCTCGAACCAGCGCTGGCGCTGCTCCGCGGATCCGTGGGTCCAGGTGTCGGGGTCGACCGCTCCGCCCGCGGAGGCCTGGATCCGGTCGTCGCCCACGGCCGCCGCGGCGTCGAGCGCGTCGGCCACCTCCGCGGCCGTCACGGGTTCGAGGAACGCGCGGCCGCTGTCGTCGCGCACCTCGGCGGCCGCGCCGATCCATGCGCCGGCGTAGCAGTCCGCCTGCACCTCGAGGCGCACGGAGTCGGAGTCGGGCCCGGTGCCCGAGCGGTCGGCGCGGTCGAACGCCCCGGAGAGCTGCTGGATGTGGTGGCCCCACTCGTGCCCGACGACGTACATCTGCGCGAGGGGCCCGCCCGTGGCGTCGAACCGCGTGCGCAGCTCGTCGAAGAACGTCGTGTCGAGGTACAGGCTGCGGTCGGGCGGGCAGTAGAAGGGCCCCGTCGCGCTCGTCGCGTCGCCGCAGCCCGTGCTCGTGGCGGCGTCGAACAGGGCGAAGCCGGGGAGCGAGTAGTCGGCGACGCCGGCCTCGGCGGCAGCCGTGGTCCAGTAGGTGTCGAGCGAGTCGGCGGCGCCCGCCATTCGGCACTCGACGTCCTCGTTGGCGTCCCGGCCCGTCGTGCAGCCCTCGATGGCCTCGTCCTGCTGGCCCGACGACCCGGATCCGCCGCTGCCGCCCGCGCCGCCGACCAGCTGCGACAGGTCGACGCCCGTGAACTGCTGCACGAGGATCACGGCGACCACCACGAGCAGCCCGCCCCCGCCCGCGGCGATGCCGGTCGTCCGTCCGCGGCCGCGGCGGCGCGTGACCTTGCTGCTGTCGATCCGGGCGTCGTCGTCGAAGGTCATGAGCCGACCGTACCGGCGGCGGGGCTCCGCGGGGTGCCGGGCGGATGCGGGCCGAGCCGTCGTCGGCGCGGCCGCTCAGCCGCCCGGGACCGGATCCGCGGCGAGGGGGGGCGGGGGGGGGGGGG
>NZ_JAVCVL010000083.1:0-10477 GCF_032917815.1 Clavibacter sp. MX14-G9D
ACGCCGCGCGACGCGTCGGGGCCCGCCGCCGCCGGCTGGGCGCCGCCCTCCGGTGCGCCCGTGACGGGCCGTCCGGGCCCGACCGCGGCGGGCTGACGTGGATCCCGTCCGCCGCCTCCTGTTCTGGCTGCGCGTGCCGTTCTTCGCGGATGCGGCGCTCGTGGTGATCGGGATCGCGCTGCTCGTCGGCGGCGACGGGGTCGGCTGGTGGGTGCTCGTGTTCGCGGGGCTGCGGGCCGTGGTCGGCGTGGTGGCGATCGCGTGGATCGCGCCGCGGATGATCGCGCGGCTCGGCAGCGGCAGCGGCAGCGGCAGCGGTGGCGGCAGCGGCGCCGAGTCGCCCGCCCCGGACGCGGGAACCGCCCGTCGATAGGCTGGACCCCGGATCCGCGCGCCCGAGCCGCGGTCCGAGAGGGTCGTCATCGTGAGCGCAGAGCCAGTCGTCGTCGAGTCCGCGGAGCCCACGGGCGGCATCCGCGTGCGACGTGCGCGCACGGGGGACGTGCCCCGGATCCAGCAGCTCGTCGAGCCGCTCGTGATGGAGGGCATCCTCCTCGGCAAGGACCTCGTCGTCCTCTACGAGAACGTGCAGGAGTTCCGGGTCGCGGTCGACGCGTCCGGCGAGGTCGTCGGCTGCGGCGCGCTGCACGTCATGTGGGAGGACCTCGGCGAGATCCGCACCCTGGCCGCGGCGCCGCAGACGCGCGGCACCGGCGTCGGGCACGCGCTGCTCGAGCGCCTGGAGGACGACGCCCGCGAGCTCGGCCTCAGCCGCCTGTTCTGCCTGACCTTCGAGGTGGGGTTCTTCACCCGGCACGGCTACCACGAGGTGGCGGAGTCGATCATCGCGCAGGAGATCTACTACGAGATGCTCCGCTCCCACGACGAGGGCATCGCCGAGTTCCTCGACCTCTCGCGCGTGAAGCCGAACACCCTCGGCAACACGCGGATGCTCAAGGCGCTCTGACCCGTCCCGCGGATGGCCGCGGACGTCCACGCACGGCCGCGGATGGCCGCGGAACGCCCGGAGCCCGGAGGGACGTGAGCGGCGGGCGCGCCGACCGGGCCGCGCGGGCGCTCGACCGTACCCTGGCGTCATGTCCTCGACCTCGCCCGGAGGCCGCCCGTCCGCGGCCGTGTACCGCCGCCGCCGTCTCGTCGCGCTGCTCGTCGTGGTGGCCGTGATCGCGGTCGTCGTGATCATCGTCTCGAACCTCGGCCGCGGCTCGGCCGACACCGCGGCCCCGGGAGCGACCCCGAGCGCGGGGGCGGACGCCGACGGCGACTCGGGCGACCCCGCCGCGGAGGCCCCGCCCACGCCGACCCCGAGCGCGAGCGCCGGCACGGAGACCAACGCCGACGGCTCCTGCGCCGTCGGCCAGCTGACGGTCACGCCCGTCACCGACGCGGCGTCCTACCAGGCGGGCGTGCTGCCGAAGCTGTCGTTCACGGTGACCAACACGGGCATGGAGCCCTGCACCGCGAACCTCGGCACCACCACGCAGGTGTTCACGATCTCCAGCGGATCCGACGTCTACTGGAGGTCGACGGACTGCCAGACGGGCGCGGAGGACGCCGAGGTCGAGCTCGCGGCGCGAACGCCGCAGACGTCGTCGCCGTTCGAGTGGTCGCGCCAGCGCTCGTCCACCACCACCTGCCAGCAGGAGGAGCGCCCGGCCGTGCCGGCGGGCGGCGCGACCTACACGCTCTCGGTCGAGGTCGCGGGCGTGGAGAGCGCGGAGCCGAAGTCCTTCCTGCTGTACTGACGCGCGGCCGCTGTGCTGATGTGCGGCCGCGGCCGCGATGCGCACCTGACCACGGTTCTCGATTGGATGCACGCATTGCAATCCATGCATGCGTCTGTCAACCTGGTGCTCCCCCTACGGAAGGACGCACCATGACCGACACCACCGAGACGCACGCCGAGCACACCGTCGCCGAGCACCAGCACGGCGCCGACTGCGGCCACGAGACGGTCACGCACGACGACCACGTCGACTTCGTCCACGACGGCCACAAGCACGCCGAGCACGGCGACCACTACGACGAGCACTGATCCGACGCGCCGCAGCGCGCGACGATCGACGAGGACCCGGCCGCGAGGCGGGGTCCTCGTCGTCATAGGATCGACCAGATGACCTACCCACCCGCCGGCTTCGAGCAGGCAGCAGACCTCTTCAAGGTGCTGTCGTCGTCGTCGCGGCTCGGCCTCCTGGGGCTCCTCGCAGCGCGGCAGATGACCGTGTCGGAGCTCGTCGAGGAGTCGGGGCTGTCGCAGCCGCTCGTCTCGCAGCACCTGCGCGTGCTGCGGGCGTCGGGCCTGGTGACGGTGGAGCGCGCGGGGCGGCTCGCCCGCTACGAGGTGACCGACACGCACGTGACGCACGTGGTCGACGACGCCGTGGCGCACGTGCGCGAGCACGCCGCCGGATCCGCCGCGCAGGTCTGACCGCCGGCGCCACGCCGTCCGGCAGCCCAGCCGGTCATGCCGCGCGCAGGGAACTCGCGCGCAGCGGCGCGGGGCTCAGAACGCCTCGTCGAGCTCCTTCTCCCGCTCGCTCTTCGCGAGGGAGAACGCGCGCCCGAGAGCGGAGAAGAGCGGCCCCCACTCGGCGTCGACGATCTGCGTGAAGCCGAGCCGGCGGGCCTCCGCCGCGCGCTGCGGGGCGGACGTGACGCCGCGGATCTCGCCCGCCAGGCTGATCTCGCCGAACGCGGCGAGGTCGTGCGGCATGGCCTTGCCGTTGACGGCGGAGACGAGCGCCACGGCGATGGCGAGGTCGGCCGCGGGCTCGGTGAGCCGCACGCCGCCCACGGTGGAGACGTACACGTCGCGGTCCGAGAGCCGCACGTTGGCGCGCTTCTCCAGCACCGCGAGCAGCATGGCGACGCGCGACGCGTCCACCCCGTTGACGACCCGGCGCGGCTGCGGCGCCTTCGTGTCGACCACGAGGGCCTGCACCTCCACGGGGAGTGCGCGGCGGCCCTCCATCGCGACGGTGACGCAGGTGCCCGAGACCGAGTGGATGCCGCGCGAGAGGAACATGCCGCTCGGATCCGGCACCTCGACGATGCCGTCGCCGGCCATCTCGAAGCAGCCGACCTCGTCGGTGGGCCCGAAGCGGTTCTTGAGGGCGCGGATGAAGCGGAGCGACGTCTGCCGGTCGCCCTCGAACTGGCACACCACGTCGACCAGGTGCTCGAGGAGCCGGGGGCCCGCGATGGAGCCGTCCTTCGTGACGTGGCCGACGAGGAGCAGCGGCAGGTCGCGCTCCTTGCAGACGCGGATGAGCGTGACGGCGACCTCGCGCACCTGGCCGGGGTGGCCGGGCAGGCCGTCCGAGGTGCTGCTGGAGACGGTCTGCACCGAGTCGACGATGAGGAGGTCGGGGGACACCTGCTCGATGTGGCCGAGGATGGTGCCGAGGTCGGTCTCGGCGGCGATGAGGAGCGACTCCTGCAGCCCGCCCGTGCGCTCGGCGCGCATGCGCACCTGCGCGACCGACTCCTCGGCCGTGACGTAGAGGACCTTCGCGCCCTTCGCGGCGGCGCGGGCCGCGACCTCGAGCAGCAGCGTGGACTTGCCGACGCCGGGCTCGCCGCTCATGAGGATGGCCGCGCCCGGGACGATGCCGCCCCCGAGCACGCGGTCGAGCTCGCCCACGCCGCTCGGCATGTGGCTGGCGGAGGCGGTGCCGACGTGCATGATGGACCGCGCCTGGCTGGAGCCGGCGGGCGTGAGCGTGGTGACGCGGCCGGCCGCGGCGGGCGTCTGCGACACCTCCGAGACGGTGTTCCAACTCTGGCACTCGGCGCACCGGCCGACCCACTTCGGGGTCGTCCACCCGCACTCCGAGCAGCGGTACGTGGAGTGGGTGCGGGCCATGCGGGGGACTCTACCGGCGGGCACCGACACGGCCGGACGGGGTCAGGGCCGGGCGCGGCGACCCGTCGTGCGCACGTACAGGAGCACGGAGACGGCGAACGCGACGGCGGGGATCCACGCGGGGCGGACGGCCCCCGTCACCAGCAGCGCGCCCGAGACCAGGCCGACCACCAGCCAGAGGGTGCCGGTGGGGCGGGCGTCGCGGGTGTCGTCGGCCATGCGTCCACCCTACGGAGGCGGGTCCGCGGGGTGCCAGCGCTCAGCGCCCCGCGACCTCCAGCGCGCGGACGGTGGCGGGCAGGAACGGCAGGAACGCGCTCGCCCACACGCGGTACCCGCGGTCGTTGGGGTGGAAGAGGTCCCCCGCGGCCTGGGTGAGGGCGAGGACCGCGGTCTGGCGGCGCGTGGTGCGGTGCAGCGGCGCGATGCGGAGCCGGCGGTCGGTCGCGAGGCGGCGGACGATCTCGTTGGCGACCCGCACCTTCCGCTCGCTGGCCGGGAAGTGGAAGCACGGCAGGTCGGCCACGACGGTGGTGGGCGGGACGGCGTCGAGGATCCGGCCGAGGTCGCGCTCGAAGGCGACGGGCTCGAAGGCGGCGATGTCGTTGGCGCCGATGGCGAGGGTCACCACGTCCGGCTTCAGCTTCGCGAGGCGGGGGAGCTGGTAGTCGATGAGGTCGGCGACGCGGGCGCCCGAGACGCTGAGGTTCACGGTGCGGACCGTGCGGCCGCTGAGGGCCCGGATGCGGTCGGCGAGGATCCCGACGTAGCCGTTCACGGGCCGGCTCGCGCCGATGCCCTGCGCGGTCGAGTCGCCGAGCGCGACGTAGAGGAGGTCGCCGTCGACCTTCGCCTGCTCGCGCCACCAGGCGGAGTTCACGGGGAGGGTCTCGTTGAGGACCACGGCGCGCGCCCGGCGGCCGGCCTCGAAGCGGCGGGGGACGACGAGGGCGGCGGCGGTGAGGCCGCCGAGTGCCGCGGCGGTGGAGGCGATGACGGCGGCGGGGCGGGCGGAGCGGGTGGATCTCTGGGGCACTACGGGAGCATACGCGCGTGGATCCGGGTGCCGGCTGGTCGCCCCGTCGCCGGATCAGGCGACGCGGAGGCCTCGTGCGAGGAGCGAGGCGACCTGCCGTGCCTCGGAAGTGCGGCGGGGCCCGTCGGCTGCGGCTCCGATCCCGTGCAGCGCCATCATCACGGCCCCCGCGCCCGCGTCGTCGCGGATGGTGCCGTCGGAGACCCCTCGCGCCATCAGGTCGGTGAGGGTGCGTTCGAGCTCGCTCCCCCCTTCGGCGCGGTCCGCGGCGTCGACGATGCCGGCCAGCGTCCGCGCGAGCGCGGCGTGCTCGAGGACGTAGTCGACGAACGCGCGCAGGAACTCGTCCAGGGCCTCCGCGGGCGGGAGCGACGAGGCGCGGCCCCGCTCGCAGAGCGCGGCCACCTCGCCGCGGTAGACCGCCGCAGCCAGCGCCTCCCGCGTGGGGAAGTGGCGGTACAGGGTCCCGACGCCCACTCCCGCGCGCGCGGCGAAGTCGTCGAACCTCAGCGGCTCGTCGCGCTCGAACACCGCGCGCGCGGCGGCGATGATCGCCTCGCGGTTGCGGCGTGCGTCGGCACGCAGCGGCTTGTCCTCGGCCATGCACCCTCCCGTTGACATACGGAGACGGTCTCCACATACTGAAGGGGTGGAGATCGTCTCCACTTTAGCGGGAGGAGTGCCATGAGGATCCTCATGTTCGGACGCGGGGTCATCGCGACCATCTACGGCCAGGCGCTCCAGGAGGCCGGGCACCGGGTCGAGTTCCTCGTGCGCCCGGGCCGCGCCGCCGAGTACGGGGACGAGGTGCGGACGGACGTCGTGGACGCGAGGCGCTCGCCGCTGGGCCGCCGAGTCCGTGCGTCCCTCGCGACGCGACTGCGGGAGACCCTCGGGTCCGCGGACGAGTTCGACCTCGTCGTCCTCAGCGTCGGGCACCACCGTCTCGGGGAGGCCGCCGCGTACCTCGCGCCGCGCATCGGCGATGCCACCGTGCTGGTCCTCGGCAACGTGTGGGCCGAGCCCCTCGCGGCGATCGCACCGCTTCCCGCCGACCAGGTGGTGTTCGGGTTCCCGCAGGCCGGCGGGGGCTTCGGTCCGGACGGGGTCCTCCACGGTGCTCTCTTCCGATCGATCACCCTCGAAGCCTCCGGGCATGCCGGGCGGCGCGGGCAGCTGGTGCGCGCGGCGTTCCGGCAGGCGGGGCTCGGCACCCGGGAGGAGGAGGACATGCGGGGATGGCTGCTGCTGCACTTCGCCATGGACGCCGGCATGTTCTCCCAGGCGCTGGCCATGGGAGGTCTCGCGCGCATGGTCGGGGACCCGCGAGCGCTCCGGGAGGCCTTCCTGGCCAGCCGGGAGCTGATCCCCGTCCTGGGAGCACGCGGCGTGGACCTCCGCAGGCACGCCGGTACCGCGCTCCCGTGGCGGCTGCCCGGGCTGACCGCCGGGGTGCTGGCGGCCGCGACCGTCCTCGTGCCGATCGCGCGGGTGAGCCTCGCCGCGCACACCGATCCGGACGCCGCCGAGCACCGCGCTGTCCTCGACGATGCGCTGGGCACGGCCCGGCAGCTCGACATCCCGACGCCGCGACTCTCCCGGGCCGCCCGCTGACCCGTCCCTCGACGTGGAACACGCAGGTGATCGTGCTGCCTCGCCCAGGCGGACGGGATCGGCTACGCGTCCCCCGGCGCCCGCCCCGCCCCCGCGGGCACGAAGCGGTAGCCCATGCCCGGATCCGTGAGCAGGTGCCGCGGGTGCGACGGATCCGGCTCGAGCTTCTTGCGGAGCTGGGCGACGTAGAGGCGGAGGTACCCGCTGTCGTTCACGTGGGTCGGACCCCAGATCTCGGTGAGGAGGGTCTGGCGGGACACCAGCCGGTCGGGGGCCCGCACGAGCAGCTCGAGCACCTGCCACTCCGTGGGCGTGAGGCGCACCCTCTGGTCGCCGCGCGTGACGACGCGGGCGGCGAGGTCGACGGTCACGTCCGCGAACGCGACGACGGCCGAGCGGTCCTCGTCGGGCGCGGCGCGGCGGCCGAGCGCGCGGATGCGGGCGAGCAGCTCGTCGATGGAGAACGGCTTGGTGACGTAGTCGTCCGCCCCGGCGTCGAGCGCCTCGACCTTGTCGGCGGCGCCCGAGCGGCCGGAGACCACGAGGATCGGCGCCGTGGACCAGAGCCGGAGCGCCTGGATCACCTCGACGCCGTCGAGCCGCGGCATGCCGAGGTCGATCATGTAGAGGTCCGGCTTCTCGGCGACCGCGACGCGGATGGCGGCGGCGCCGTCGTCGGCCGTGAGGATCTCGTAGCCGAGGCTCGTGAGGGTGATGCGCAGCGCCCGGAGGATCTGCTGGTCGTCGTCGGCGATGAGGATCCTCACGCGGGCACCTCCGACCCGGGCGTCGCGGCGGCGGCGCCGACCTGGGGCGCGTCGGGCGCGGATCCTGCCCGGCACTCCGGCAGCGCGACCACCATCGTGAGCCCGCCGCCCGGGGTGTCCTCGGCGGTGAGCGTGCCGCCCATGCCCTCGGTGAAGCCCTTGGAGAGCGCGAGGCCGAGCCCCAGGCCGGACGCGTTGTCGGTGTCGCCGAGCCGCTGGAACGGCACGAACATGTCGTCGCGCCGCTCGGGGGCGACGCCGGGGCCGTGGTCGACGACGCGGATCTCGACCGCTTCCGCGAACGCGCTCGTGCCGAGGCGGACGGGCACCCCGTCGGGCGCGTGCCGGACGGCGTTGCTCAGCAGGTTCACGACGACGCGCTGCAGGAGGCCCGGATCCGCGACGGCGCCGGGCAGGTCGGGCGCGAGGTCGAGCACCACGTCCGCGGGCCCGAGGTCGAGCTCGTCGAGGGCCGCGAGCACGACGTCGTCGAGGTCGACGTCCATCAGCCGCACGCCGAGCACGCCGGCCTGCACGCGGCTCACGTCGAGGAGGTCGGTCACGAGGTCGGCGAGCGTGCCGAGGCTCTCCTCCGCGGTGGCGAGCAGCTCCTCGCGGTCGCCCTCGGCCCAGTGCACGCCGGGCGAGCGGAGCGCGGTGACGGCGGCGGTCGCGGCGCTCAGCGGGCGGCGCAGGTCGTGGCTGACCGCCGAGAGGAGGGCCGTGCGGACGCGGTCCGTCTGCGCGAGCGGGCCCACCTCGCGGGCGGTGTCGGAGAGGTCGCGGTGCTCGAGCGCGGCGTCGAGCTGCGTGGCGATGACCCGGAGGAGCCGCCGGCCGGACGCCTCGAGGTCGCCGCCGAAGAGGGTGAGCACGCCGCGGGATCCCACGGGGACGTCGGTCGACGCGGCCCCCGTCACGACGCCGTCCCACGCGATGGCCTCGCCGCGGTCCACGAGCCGCACGCCCTGCAGGCCGAACGCCTCGCGCGTGCGGCTGACGAGCGCGTGCACGGCGCCGTCGCCGCGGAGCACGGACCCGGACACGGTCGCCAGCAGCTCCGCCTCGGCGGCCGCGCGGCGGGCGAGGCGCGTGCGGCGGGCGGCCTGGTCGACGATCCAGCTGACCAGCAGCGCGATGACCACGTAGAGCACGAGCGCGAGCAGGTGCAGCGGCTCGTCGACGGTGATCGTGTACAGCGGGTCGATGAAGTAGAAGTCGAGCGTGACGCCCGAGAGGACCGCCGCGAACAGGGCCGGCCAGATGCCGCCCACGAGCGCCACGAGCACCACGAGCAGCTGGTACGAGAGCACGTCGCTCGTGATGGAGTCGTCCGAGCGGGTCGCCGAGAGCAGCCAGGTGAGCAGCGGGCCGCCGACGAGCGCGAGGAGCGCCCCGAGGACCCGGCGCCGCATGCTGAGCGCGCCGCCGCGGATGCGCGGCAGCCGGAAGCGCCCGCCCGCGGCCGCGTGCGTGACGATGTGCACGTCGATGTCGCCGGACTCCCGGATCACGGTGGCGCCGATGCCGGGACCGGTCGCGGCGGCGGCGAGGCGGCTGCGGCGGCTCACGCCGAGCACGAGCTGCGTGGCGTTCGAGGCCCGGGCGAACTCCACGAGCGCCCGCGGGATGTCGTCGCCGACGACCTGGTGGTAGCTGCCGCCGAGCGAGTCGACGAGCGCGCGCTGGCGGGCGAGGGCCTCGGGGTTCCCGGAGCGGAGGCCGTCCTGGCTCGAGACGTGGACCGCCATCAGCTCCCCGCCGGCGGAGCGGGCCGCGATCCGGGCGCCGCGGCGGAGCAGGGTCTCGCCCTCCGCCCCGCCGGTGAGGGCGACGACCACGCGCTCGCGGGCCTCCCAGCGGGCGTCGATGCCCTTCTCGTCGCGGTACGCGGAGAGCGCGGTGTCGACCTCGTCGGCGAGCCAGAGCAGCGCGAGCTCGCGGAGGGCCGTGAGGTTGCCGAGCCGGAAGTAATGGGAGAGGGCCGCGTCGATCCGCTCGGCCGGGTACACGCGCCCGCCGGCGAGCCGGTCGCGCAGGGCCTCGGGCGCGAGGTCGACGACCTCGATCTGGTGCGCCTCGCGGAGCACCCGGTCGGGGATCGTCTCGCGCTGCGGCACGCCCGTGATCTTCTCCACCACGTCGTTGAGCGAGGCGATGTGCTGGATGTTGACGGTGGAGATCACGTCGATGCCGGCGTCGCGGAGCAGGTCGACGTCCTGCCAGCGCTTCTCGCTGCGGCCGCCGGGCGCGTTCGTGTGGGCGAGCTCGTCGACCAGCGCGATGGCGGGACGGCGGGCGATGACGGCGTCCACGTCGAGGTCGGTGATCTCCACGCCGCGGTGCGACACCTCGCGCCGGGGCAGGATCTCCAGGCCCTCGAGCATCGCGGCCGTGGCGACGCGGCCGTGGGTCTCCACGACCGCGACCACCACGTCGGCGCCCTCGTCGCGGAGCCGCCGGCCCTCCTCGAGCATCGCGTAGGTCTTGCCCACGCCGGGCGCCGCGCCCAGCAGCACCCGCAGTCGCCCGCGCTTCATGGATCCTCTTCCTCGCCCGCGTGGTGCGGGCCTCAGCCGCCGAGGCCGGCGAGCGCGATGTTGAGCTCGAGCACGTTCACGGTCGGCTCCCCGAGGTAGCCGAGGTCGCGTCCCTGGACGTGTCCCTCGACGAGGTCCGCGACCTCCTGCTCGGGGACGCCCCGGGCCTCGGCGACGCGGGCCACCTGCAGGCGAGCGTATTCCGGGCTGATGTGCGGGTCGAGCCCGGAGGCCGACGCCGTGAGCGCGTCGGCCGGGACGTCGGCCGGATCCACGCCGTCGGACGCCGCGATGGCCGCCCTGCGCTCCTCGATCGCGGCCACGAGGTCGGGGTTCTCGGGCCCGAGGTTGCTGCCGCTGGAGGCGGACGCGTCGTAGCCGTCGCCGGCGGCCGAGGGCCGGGACTGGAACCACTCCGGGAGGGCGGCGCCGTCGGCGTCCTGGAAGGACTGGCCGATCAGCGACGAGCCGACGACCTGGCCGTCGACGGACACGAGCGAGCCGTCGGCCTTCGCGGGCAGGGCGAGCTGGCCGACGCCCGTGACGACGGCCGCGTAGCCGACGCCGAGGACGACGGTGAGGACGGCCATCGCGCGGACGGCGACGCCGGCGGTGCGGAGGGACTGGCGGGGGG
>NZ_JAVCVL010000084.1:0-10395 GCF_032917815.1 Clavibacter sp. MX14-G9D
GCAGTCGCCGCCGTACCGGCACCTCCCGCCGCCCCACCGGCAGGCACCGCCGGTCCCGTCCCGACGGATCCGGCGCTGGGTGCGACCGTCCTCGACACCCCGGATCCCGGTGCGCCGGACCCGCATCCCGCCTCGGCCGCTGCCCCCGGGCCGGGAGCCGCGTCCGCCGGCGCAACCGGCACCTCCGGGAGCCGTTCCGACGCGGCCGCGCGTGCCCGCTCCGCCGGCATCCCGACGGTCGCGATCCGCACCCTCCCGGAGGACGACGAGGACGACGCGACGCGCAGCGTGCACGCGTTCCGCGTCGTGCGCGAGGGCCGGCCGCCGATGGGCGGGGACGACGGGCACGACGGCGGACCCGGGGGCGGATCCACCGGCGACAGGATCCCGCTCGACGCGCCGGTCATCGTCGGCCGACGCCCGCGGCCGCCGCGCGTCGTGCGCGGCCCGGAGCCGCGCCTCGTGGCCGTGCCCTCGCCGCTCGGCGAGATCTCGGGCACCCACGTCGCGCTGCGGCAGGACTCGGGCGTGGTCGTCGTGACCGACCTCGACTCCACCAACGGGACCGCGGTGCTGGCACCGGGCGCCGAGCGGCTGGCGCTCCGGCCCGGCGAGTCCCTCGTGGTCGTCCCCGGCACGCGCATCGACCTGGGCGACGGCGTCGTCCTCGAGATCCTGTCCGCCCGATGACCGCCATCGGAGAGGACGTCGCGGAGACCTCGCTCGCCCTGCCGGACGGCCGCGCCCTCGTCCTCGGCTGGGCGTCCGCGACCGATCGCGGGCTCCGCCGCGACCACAACGAGGACAGCCTGCTCGCCGCCGTGCCCTACTTCGTCGTCGCCGACGGCATGGGCGGGCACGCGGCCGGCGACGTCGCGAGCGATGCCGTCATCCGCCGCCTGGCCGAGGAGCAGGGGCGCGCCGAGTCCGGATTCGCGGATCCCGAGGGCGTGGAGCCCGCGCTCGATCGCGCCGTGGACGACATCCGCGAGGAGACCGGGGACCTGGAGCTGCACGCCGGCACGACCGTCACGGGCGCCTGCCTCACGCTGGTGTCGGAGCGTCCGTACTGGGCCGTGTTCAACGTCGGGGACTCCCGCGTGTACCAGCTGCGCGGCGACGTGCTCGAGCAGGTCACCGTCGACCACTCGGTCGTGCAGGAGATGGTGGACGCCGGCCGCCTCACGCGCGCCCAGGCGGACCGGCACCCGGACGGCAACATCATCACCCGCGCGGTGGGCGTCGGCGACGCGGCCGAGGCGGACTACTGGCTGCTGCCGGTCACGGCGCGGCTCCGCCTGCTCGTGTGCTCCGACGGGCTGACGAAGGAGCTGTCGGACGCGGAGATCCGCGGCCACCTGCTGCGCGCGGACGACGCGGCCACGGCCGTGCGGGACCTCGTCGTGCACGCGCTCGAGAACGGCGGACGCGACAACGTGACGGCGGTCGTGGTCGACGTGCTGCGCATCGACCCGCCCGCGGACGCTCCCGCCCCGCGCCGGCGGGTCCTGCGGCGCTGACGCCCGAGTCCGGACGCCGCGCGACGCGGACGGGAGCTAGGCGTGCAGCGCCTCGTTGAGGATCGCGCCGCCGCCGCGCCGCGGGACCGCCTCGACGGCGCCGGTGAGCGAGTTGCGGCGGAACAGGAGCCCCGGCCGACCCGACAGCTCCACGGCCTTCACCTGCGGCGTGCTGCCGTCGGCACCGGGTGCCGCGCCGACCAGGAGGACCTTGGTGCCGGCCGTCACGTAGAGGCCGGCCTCGACGACGCTGTCGTCGCCGATGGAGATGCCCACGCCCGAGTTCGCCCCGAGGAGCGCCCGCTCGCCGATCGTCACGCGGTCGGTGCCGCCGCCGGAGAGCGTGCCCATGATGGACGCGCCGCCGCCGACGTCCGAGCCGTCGCCGACGACGACGCCCTGCGAGATCCGCCCCTCGACCATCGAGGAGCCCAGCGTGCCGGCGTTGAAGTTGACGAACCCCTCGTGCATGACGGTGGTGCCCGGCGCGAGGTGCGCGCCGAGGCGCACGCGGGACGCGTCGGCGATGCGGACGCGGTCCGGGGTGACGTAGTCGAGCAGCCGCGGGAACTTGTCCACGCCGTGGGCGGCGATGCCCGCGCGCTGGAGGGACGGCCGGAGGCGGTCGAAGTCGTCGGGGTGCACGGGGCCGGCGTTCGTCCAGACGACGATGGGCAGGTGGCCGAAGATCCCCTCGAGGGACAGCCCGTTGGGCCGCACGAGCAGGTGGCTGAGCAGGTGGAGGCGGAGGTAGGCGTCGGGCGTCGATGCCGGGGGCGCCTGCAGGTCGATCTCGACGGTCACGATGTCGACCGTCACGCCGCGACGCGGATCGGCCACCGCGAGCTCCTCCACCCACGCCGGCGCGATCCAGCGGTCGCGTCCGGCGGGGAGCGCGCCGAGCTCCGGCGCGGGGAACCAGGTGTCGAGGACGGTGCCGTCGGAGGCGACCGTGGCGAGGCCGTAGCCCCACGCGGATCCGGAGGCAGCGGCGGACCCGGCGGCAGGCGCGGCGGACGAGGAGGGAGCGGGGGAGGCCATGCGGCCAGCGTACCGATCGGGCGGCGCCCGGCCGGGTGCTCCCCGGTGGGGCGCACCGCCCCCGACCTAGGATGTTCGGCATGCCGACCGACACCCATGCCGTGCCCGAGCTCGACCTGACCGCGGGGAGCGTGGAGGTCACCCGCCGCATCTGCGACATGGAGTCCGTCTCCGGGGACGAGGGCCCCCTCGCGGACGCCATCGAGCGCGCCCTCGCCGGCTGCGCCCACCTCGACGTGGAGCGGGACGGCGACGCCGTCATCGCGCGCACGCACCTCGGCCGCGACCGCCGCGTCGTCATCGCGGGGCACATCGACACCGTGCCGCTCAACCGCAACCTCCCCACGCGCACCGAGCACGAGGACGGCGTGGAGTACCTGTGGGGGCGCGGGACCGTCGACATGAAGGCCGGCGTCGCGGTGCAGCTGGTGCTCGCGGCCGAGCTCGACGACCCCGCCTACGACATCACGTGGATCTGGTACGACCACGAGGAGGTCTCCGACAGCCTCAACGGCCTCGGCCGGCTCGCCCGCACGCGTCCGGAGCTGCTGGAGGGCGACTTCGCCATCCTCGGCGAGCCGACGCGATCCGAGATCGAGGGCGGCTGCAACGGGAACCTCCGCGTGGAGGTCCGCGCGTTCGGCAAGCGCTCGCACTCGGCCCGCTCCTGGGTGGGCGAGAACGCGATCCACCGCATCGCGCCGGTGCTCGCCACGCTGGCCGCGTACGAGGCGCGCGAGGTCGAGGTCGACGGGCTGGTCTACCGGGAGGGGCTGAACGCGGTCGGCGTCTCCGGCGGCATCGCCGGCAACGTCATCCCCGACGAGGCGATGGTGCACGTCAACTACCGCTTCGCCCCGAGCCGCTCGGGCGCCGATGCCGTCGAGCACGTGACCGGCCTCTTCCCCGGCTTCGAGATCACGGTCGTCGACCTCGCGGAGGGCGCGCGCCCCGGCCTCGACGCGGCCATCGCGCAGCCGTTCCTCGCCGCGGTCGGCGGGGAGGCGCGTCCCAAGTACGGCTGGACCGACGTCGCCCGCTTCAGCGCCCTCGGCGTGCCGGCCGTGAACTACGGCCCCGGGGACCCGCTCCTCGCGCACGCGGACGACGAGCGCGTCGACGTCGCGCAGATCACGTCGTGCGAGCGCGGCCTCCGGGCGTGGCTGACGGCGCGCTGACCCGGCCCGCGTGGCGCGCACGGGTCGACGACCTCCCCGCGGCGCGCCGGGCCCCGCTCCTGCCGTGGTGGGCCGCGGTCCTCGGGATCTACGTCGCCAGCCGCGCGCTCACCACGCTGCTCATGGTGCTGTCGGCCCGCGGCCAGATCCGGAGCCCGTGGGCCGACGCGTCCCCGACGTACCTGCGGTTCGCGACGTTCTGGGACGCGGGCTGGTACCGCGACATCCTGACCTCCGGCTATCCGTCGGTCCTCCCCGTGGACGCCGCCGGGCACGTCCAGGCGAACGCGTGGGCCTTCATGCCCGTGTACCCGGCGGTCGTGGGCGCCGTGCAGCAGGTGACCGGGGCGTCGTTCGCGGTCGCGGCCGTCGCCGTGTCGGTCGTGGCGGGCGCCGGCGCCGTCCTGGTGCTGCACCGGCTGCTGTCGCGCCTCCTCTCCCCGTCGTCCGTCATGACGGCGGTCGTCATCGTCTGCGTGGCGCCGGTCTCGCCGCTGTTCCAGGTGGCGTACGCGGAGAGCCTGCAGACGCTCCTCCTCCTCACGGCCCTGCTCCTGCTCGTCGACCGGCGCTACGCCCTCCTCGCCCCCGTCGTCGTGGTCATGGCGTTCACCCGGCCGCTCGGGCTGGCCTTCGCGTTCGCGCTGCTGCTGCACGGCGTCCTGCGGCTCGCGTCGGCCCGGCGTGACCCGTTCCCGCGCGCCGAGCGCAACCGACTCGTGCTCGCGGGGATCTCGGCCTTCGTCGCGGGTGCCGCGTGGCCCGTCATCGCCGCGATCCGCACCGGATCGGTCACGGCGTACACCGACACCGAGCTGTCCTGGCGGGCGTCCTACGTCGGGTACCGCCACCTGGTCCCGTTCGAGGCGTGGTTCGACGCCGGCGGCTTCTGGATCGGCGGCCCCCTGGGGACGATCGCCGTCCTCCTCGTCGTCGCGGCGTTCGCGCTCATGCTGACGCTCCCCTCCGTGCGCGCGCTCGGTCCCGACCTCCGCATCTGGATCGCGTCGTACGGCCTCTACCTCCTCGCCGTCTTCTTCCCGCAGTCGAGCCTCTTCCGGCTCCTGCTGCCGATGATCCCGCTGGCCGGCGCGCTCGCCGTCCCGCGATCCCGGACCTGGCGGGTCGCCGTCGTGGCGGCGATGGTCGTCGGGCAGTGGCTCTGGATCGACCTCCTGTGGCGCGCCACCGCGGGCGACTGGACGCCCCCGTGACGACGCCCTCCGCGTCGCACCCCGCGGCCCGCGCGCGCCCCCTCCACGCCCGGACGGGGGCGCCGCGGCCGTAGCACGGCGCCGCGCGTTCATCGAGGGCCGTGTCGATGCGGGATAATGGACGCACATCCACGAAAGGGGAGCCGAATGGCAGCCATGAAGCCCAGGACCGGCGACGGACCGATGGAGGCCGTGAAGGAGGGCAGGCTCATCATCGTGCGCGTGCCCTTGGAGGGAGGCGGACGACTCGTCGTCTCCGTCAACGACGCCGAAGCGAAGGAGCTTCACGACGCCCTCGCCGCGGTCACCAGCGCGAGCTAGTCGGAACGCACATCACGCGGCAGCGCCCGCCCCGTCGACGATGGGGCGGGCGCTGTCGCGTTCCGGTGCCGTCGTGGTCCGCGCCGCGCCGCGCCGCGCCGCGCGGCCGGTGCCGGTGCCGGTCTCAGCGGCCGGTCTTGGCGATCTGCAGCAGGCCGTCGCCCGCGGGGGACAGGGACGCGACGACCGCACCCGAGCCGGCCGTCTCCTGCACGAGCGTGCGGAACGCGGCGGTCTGCGCGTCGCGCGCGGCCGGGTTCTGCACGCGCCCGCGCCAGAGCGCATGCGGCACGAGGACGAGACCGCCGGTACGGGCGAGTCGGAGGCCGTGCTCGACGTACTCGATGACCTGGGCGGGATCCGCGTCCACGAGCACCAGGTCGTAGCTCGCGTCGCTCATGCGGGGCAGCACGTCGAGCGCGCGACCCGCGATGAGGCGGACGCGGTTCGCCGGGACCTCGGCGTCGGCCAGGATCTCGCGCGCCGCCTGCTGGTGGTCGAACTCCACGTCGATGCTCGTGAGCACGGCGCGCGGCGCCCCGCGGAAGATGCAGAGGCCGGAGACCCCGGCGCCCGTGCCGATCTCGATGACGCTGGTGGCGCGGGTCGCGGCGGCGAGGAGGGAGAGCTGGGCGCCGACGGCGGGGGAGACGGCCTCGATGCCGAGCTCGCGGGAGTGCTGGCGGGCCAGGGCGATGTGCTCGTCCTCCACGACGACGTCCTCGGCGAACTTCCACCCGGTCTCCTGGTCGGACACGCGGCACCTCCCTCTTCCGGGTCCCCAGGGTATCGGCCCGCGGACGGACGCCCGACCGGGACCTGTCCGGTGGCGCCCCGATGCGCCGCGCAGGCTGACGGGAGCCTGCGGGCGGGTGGAGATCGGGCATCTACCGGCTAGCCTGTGATCATGTTCGGCCTGACGTTCGAGAAGCTGATGCTCATCGGCATCATCGCCGTGTTCCTGCTCGGCCCCGAGCGGCTGCCGATCTACACCCAGAAGCTCGCGGATCTGGTGAAGGCGGCCCGCCGCATGGCCACCGGCGCCCGGGAGCGCATGCGCGACGAGCTCGGCCCGGAGTTCGACGAGGTCGACTGGAAGAAGCTCGACCCGCGCCAGTACGACCCGCGCCGCATCATCAAGGAGGCGCTGTTCGAGGACGAGCCGGTCGTCACGAAGCCGCGCGTGCCCGTCGAGACCACGATCGCCCGCCGTCAGCGCCTGGAACGCGAGGCCGCCGCCGCCTCCGCCCAGCCCGCGCCCTTCGACGCCGAGGCGACCTGACGCCCGTCGTCCGACGCTGACGCCCGATTCCCGACGCCGGATGCCCGGCGCGGCCTGACCGGCTGCTCGGGCCATCCGCGTCCACGCCGCACGGCGCTCAGCCGTTCGCGCTGAAGCGCGCGTCCACGGTGCGCGCCTCCTCGCGGAGCGCGTCCACGACGGCCCGCACCGACGGCCGCTCGGCGCGATCGGGCCGCAGCAGCACGTGCACGTGGCGCCGGGACACGACGCCGGTGAGCCGCTTCACCACCACGCCGTCGTGCTGGCCCGCCGTGTAGCGGGGCAGCAGCGCGATCCCGTGCCCCGCGGCGACGAGGGACTCGGTGATGCGGGTGTCGTTGACGCGCTGGACGACCCGGGCGGGGGCGCCGAGGGCCTGCTCGATGTCGAGGAGGATCCGGTCGAAGGGGAGTCCCTGCGGCACCCCGATCCACGGCTCGCCGCCGAGGTCGGCGGGGCTCACGGATGCGCGGCCGGCCAGCCGGTGGCCCGACGGCATGGCGACGTCGAGCGGCTCCACCATGAGCGGGACGATGACGAGGCCGAGCCCGCGCCAGGTGCCCGCCCCCGCGAGCGAGTGCGCGATGACGACGTCGAAGTCGGCCGTGAGGTCGGCGAAGGCCCGGGAGGCCGGGTCGCGGTCGCTGGCGCGCACGGTGAGGTCGGCGATCGCCGCGACGCGGTCGAGGAGGCCGGGCAGCAGCATCTGCCCCGCGGTGGGGAACATCGCCAGCGTGACCTCGCCCGCGGGCTGGTGCCGGAAGTCCTCCCAGAGCGCCTCGGCGCGCGCGACCGCGACGGCGATGTCGGTGGCCGTGCGGGCGAGCGCGCGGCCCGCGTCGGTGAGGACGATGCCGCGCCCGGACCGCTCGGTGAGCGGCACCCCGGCCTCCCGCTCGAGCACCTTGAGCTGCTGGGAGACCGCGGACGGGGTGCGCCCGGCGGCGCGCGCGACGGCCCCGACGCTGCCCCGGTCGGCGAGCTCCCGGAGGAGCTCGAGGCGGCGGATGTCCATGTAGGCAAGCTACACGACCAGGCAAGGACTATGAGCTTGTCCTGAACGATGAGCGGTGGTCTCCTGGAGGTGCGGCGGAATGCGCCGCCATCCGCCTTCCCGCAGGAGCACCACCATGACCGTCTTCCTCATCGCCGTCGCCGCCCTCTCCGTCTCCGCCGTCGCCGGCACCGTCGTCATCACCGCGCGCGACGGCTATCGCGCCGTGCCGACCCGCACGCACCGCAGCCACGTCTAGGCAGCACGCGCAGCACCGACGAGGAGGACGGCAGCCCCTGGGGTGCCGTCCTCCTCGTGCGTCACGGGGCCGCCGCGGCACCCCTGCGCGTGCCGCCTAGGAGACGGAGAGCCCGAGCCGCCGTCCCGCGAGGCCGCGGCCGCGAGTGGCCAGGTGATCCGCGACGCGCTGGATCTGGACCGCGGCGGGGTCGCCGGGCGCGGCCAGGACGAGGGGCGCGCCGGCGTCGCCTCCCTGCCGGAGCGCGACGCTGAGGGGGACGCTCGCGAGGAGGGGGACGGGCTCGTCCTGCCCCGCCGACAGGCGCCGCGCGACCTCCTCGCCGCCGCCCGCGCCGAAGAGCTCGAGCACCGACCCGTCGGGCTGCGCGAGCCCGGCCATGTTCTCGACGACGCCCGCGACGCGCTGCCCGGTCTGCCGGGCGACGAGCCCGCTCCGCTCGGCGACGTCGGCCGCGGCCGGTTGCGGCGTGGTGACCACGAGCACCTCGGCATGCGGGAGGAGCTGCCCCACCGTGATGGCGACGTCCCCGGTGCCGGGCGGCAGGTCGAGCAGCAGCACGTCGAGGTCGCCGAAGAAGACGTCCGTGAGGAACTGCTGGATGGTGCGGTGCAGCATCGGGCCGCGCCAGGACACCGCGGTGCCGCCCGTGGCGTCCGGGTCGAGGAACATGCCGATGGAGATGACCTTCACGCCGTGGGCGACGGGCGGCAGGATCATGTCGCCGACGCGGGTGGGCTGGGCCGTGCGTCCGTCCCGGTCGACGAGCCCGAGGATGCCCGGGATGGAGAACCCGTGCACGTCGGCGTCGACGAGGCCGACGGCGAGCCCCCTCGCCGCGAGCGCGACCGCCAGGTTGGCCGTGAGCGTCGACTTGCCGACGCCGCCCTTGCCGCTCGTCACGGCGTAGACGCGCGTGAGGCTGTCCGGACCGAAGGGGATGCCGCGCTGGGCGGCCGGGCCGCGGAGCCGCTCGGTGAGCGCTCGACGCCGCTCGGGACTCATCACCCCCACGGTGAGCTCCAGGCGCATGACGCCCGGGACGGCCGCGACGGTCTCGCGCACGTCGCGCTCGATGGAGGTCGCCGCCGGGCAGCCGACGATCGTCAGGGCGATGTCGACGTGCGCCACGCCCCCGTCCTCGACGCGCACGTCGGAGACCATGTCGAGCTCCGTGATGGGGCGGCGGATCTCCGGGTCCACGACGCGCGCGAGCGCCTGCCGCACCGCGTCCGCGGTGAGCGGCCCCGTGCCGGCGGCCTCAGCGGCCATGCGTCCTGCGGCGGCCCTCGGCCTCGGCGTCCTCCGCCTCGGGGTCGTCACGGCGGTCGAGCTCCTCGAGGAGCTGCCGGAGCTCGGCGCGGATGAAGTCCTTCGACGCCACGTCCTTCATCTGCAGGCGGAGGGAGACCACCTCGCGGGCGAGGTACTCGACGTCGGCGACGTTGCGCTCGGCGCGCTGCCGGTCCTGCTCGATCTGCACGCGGTCGCGGTCGTCCTGGCGGTTCTGCGCGAGGAGGATGAGCGGCGCGGCGTACGAGGCCTGCAGCGAGAGGATCAGCGTGAGGGCCGTGAAGCCGAGCGCCGCGGAGTCGAAGCGGGCGGACTCGGGTCCGTACGTGTTGTAGACGATCCACGCGACGCAGAACAGCGTGAGGCCCACCAGGAACCACGGCGTGCCCATGCCCCGCGCGATGGACTCGGTGAAGCGGCCGAACCGGTCGCGGCTCGCGCGGTTGCGCATCGGGAGGACGGTGGTGCGGAGGCCCTTGGGGGCGTCCAGGCGGACGTCGCGGTTACTCTGCCGTGCCACGGGGGATCCTCCGTCCTCGTACGGGTCCTGCGGTGGGGATGGCGGCCGTGGCCGTGCCGTGGAAGCGGGCGGTGGCGCGCTTGCGGGTCTCCCGCTCGGCGTCGGCGCTGCGCCAGTCGTCCGGGAGCAGGTGGTCGAGCACGTCGTCGATCGTGACCACGCCGACGAGGCGGTGGTTCTCGTCCACCACGGGCACCGACACGAGGTTGTAGCTCGCCATGATGCGGGAGACCTCGGCCGCGCTGGTGTCGGCGCGGACGGGCTCCAGGCCCTGGTCGAGCAACGTGCCGAGGCGCTCATGCGGCGGGTAGCGCAGCATCCGCTGGAAGTGCACCATGCCGAGGAAGCGGCCCGTGGGCGGCTCGTACGGCGGGAGGGTGACGCACACGGCCGCGCCCAGGGTGGGGGCCAGCTCGTGCCGGCGGATGAGCGCGAGGCCCTCCGCGACGGTCGCGTCGCCCGACACGATGACCGGGTCGGTGGTCATGAGGCCGCCCGCGGTGTCCGGCGCGTAGCTGAGGAGCATGCGGACGTCGTCCGCCTCCTCCGGCTGCATCAGCTCTAGCAGCGCCTCGCCGCGCTCCTCCGAGAGCTGCGCGATGAGGTCGGCCGCGTCGTCCGGCTGCATCTGGTCGAGCACGTCGGCGGCGCGGTCGTCGTCGAGCGTGGCCATGATCTGCACCTGCTCGGACTCGGGCATCTCCTCGAGCACGTCGGCGAGCCGGGCGTCGGGCAGCTCCTCGGCGACCTCGAGGCGGCGCGCCTGCGGCAGG
>NZ_JAVCVL010000085.1:0-10244 GCF_032917815.1 Clavibacter sp. MX14-G9D
CGACGCGCACGACCGTCCCGACCGCGCCCGCGCGCACGACTGCGCCGCCGGCGTCCGCCGCGCCCGATCCCGCCCCCGGCTCGGCGGCGCGCGAGGTCCTCGCGACCCTCCGCGAGGACGACGACCGGGCCGCCGTCCGCTACGACCGGGACCTCTTCGGCGAGACCTGGTACGACGTCGACCGCGACGGCTGCGACACCCGCAACGACATCCTCGGCCGCGACCTCGCCGATCCCGTCCTCCGGCCGGGCACGGGCGGCTGCAAGGTCACGGCCGGGCAGCTGGTGGACCCCTACGACGGCACCCCGGTCGCCTTCGCCTCGGGCCCGGAGTCCTCGCGCCTCGTGCAGATCGACCACGTCGTCGCGCTGGCCTGGGCCTGGCGGCACGGCGCGGAGTCGTGGACGGACGACCAGCGCCTGCGCTTCGCCAACGATCCCCGGAACCTCCTCGCCGCCACCGAGGCGACGAACCAGGCGAAGAGCGACTCCGGGCCGGCGGAGTGGCTGCCCGCCGACCCCGCGCGGGCGTGCGCGCACGTGGAGCGGTTCGTCGCGGTCCTCGCGGCGTACGACCTCGGCATCGACGCCGCCGAGCGCGATGCGGCGGACCGGGCCCTCCGCGCCTGCCCGGCCTAGCCCGGCGCGTCAGCCCGCCGGGACCCGGCGCGTCAGCCCGCCCGGGTCCGCGCCAGCAGCTCCCCCATCAGGTCGAGCTGGGCCGGGTCCTCGAGGGCCGAGCCGACCGCGGCGACGCGGACGCCGGCGTCGAGGTACTCGGGGAGGTTCCGCGCGTCGAGCCCGCCGGTGGCGACGAAGCGGACCCCGGGGAAGGGACCGCGCATGTGGCGGAACCAGGCGGATCCGAGCCAGGTCGCGGGGAACGCCTTCATCCAGGTGAGCCCGAGCGCGACGCCGAGCTGCACCTCGGAGGGCGTCGCGACGCCCGGCAGGAACGGCAGCCCCTCGTCGGCGGCGGCGGCCACGACGCGCGGGTCCAGCCCCGGGGACACGAGGTATCCCGCGCCCGCGGCCCGGGCGCGCGCGACCTGGTCGACGCGCAGGATCGTGCCCGCCCCGACGGTCTTGCCGCGCGCGGCGCCGAGGCGGGCGACCTCGCGGAGGGCGACCTCGTCCTCCGGCGTCTGCAGCGGCACCTCGACGGAGTCGATGCCGAGGTCCCACGCGGTCGTGGCGAGCGCGATCGAGCGCTCCACGCCCATCCCGCGGAGGATGGCCATCAGCGGCGCCCCGGCGAACACGGCGTCGAACGGCGACGCGGCGCCCGGGTCGGGAGCGGTGCGGGCGGGTGATCCGGTCATGGTGCCGGTGTCCTCTCGTCGATGGAGTCGCCCGCGTGGGCGAGGGTGAGCGCGGCGCGGTCGTGCCCGCGCCGCAGGCGGACGTCGAGGTCGGCGCCCTGCATGCGGGCCACCAGGTAGCCGCCCGCGAACGCGTCGCCGGCGCCCACGGCGTCGCGCACGACCACCTCGTGCGACGCCGCGAAGGCCGTGCGGGTGCCCGCGAACGCGGTGCAGCCGATCTCGGCGTCCTTGACGACGAGCTCGGCGACGTCGGGGAACGCGGCCCGCACGTCCTCCGCGGTGCGCGTTCCCCAGAGCCCCTCGGCCTCGTCGCGGCCGACGAGCACCACGTCCGCGAGGCGGGCCATGTCGGCGAGCACGGGGGCGGCCTCGCCCGCGCTCCAGAGCGCCGGCCGGTGGTTGACGTCGAGGCTCACGGGGATCCCCAGCTCGCGCGCCCGGGCGACGGACCGGCGCAGGAAGCGGGCGGCCTCCGGGGAGAGCGCGGCGGTGATCCCGGTCAGGTGCAGGTGCGCCACCCCGTCGAAGGGCGCCGCGTCGGCGTCGGCCTCGTCGAGGCGGGACGCGGCGGAGCCCCGGCGGTGGTAGACGACGCCGCGCCCCGGGTCCTTCACGTAGAGCCCGGTGGGGTGCCGCGGGTCGACGACCACGCTCGACACGTCGATCCCGCGCGCGGCGAGCTGGCGGAGGACGCGCGCGCCGAGCGCGTCGTCCCCCAGCCGGCTGTGCCACCGTGCCGGCACCCCGAGCGCGGCCGCGTGCGCGAGCACGTTCGACTCGGCGCCGCCGGCGTCCACGTGGAACTCCGCGGCGTCCGTCACGGACCCCGCAGCCGGGTACAGCACGGCCATCGTCTCGCCCATGGCGAGGAGCGCCCCCGCCGCGGTCATGCCAGGTCGGCGACCGGGGCCGGGTCCATGTCGTCGAAGGCCTGGTTCTCGCCGGCCATCGCCCACACGAACGAGTACGCGGCGGTGCCGACGCCGGAGTGCAGCGACCAGCTCGGCGAGATGACCGCCTGACGGTCCGCGACGACCAGGTGCCGCGTCTCCTGGCGCTCGCCGAGGAGGTGGATCACGCGCGCGTCCTCCGGCAGGTCGAAGTAGAGGTAGCACTCGGTGCGGCGGTCGTGCGTGTGCGCCGGCATGGTGTTCCACATCGAGCCCTCGTGCAGGCTGGTGACGCCCATGACGATCTGGCAGCTGCGCACCCCGCCCTCGTGGATGTACTGGTTGAGGGTCCGCCGGTTGCTGGTGGCCTGCTCGCCCAGCTCCCGGACGGTGCCCTCGCCGGGCGAGACGAGCACCGTGGGGTACGCGGTGTGCGCCGGCGCGGAGAAGAGGTAGAACCGCGCGCCCTCGGCGTCCGCGTCGCCGTCCGCGTCCGCGAACGCGATGTCCTCGACGCCCCGGCCGAGGTAGAGGCACGCGCCGGCGACGAGCGTGTGGGTCTCGCCGTCCGCGGTCACCGTCCCGGTGCCGCCCACGTTCACGATGCCGAGCTCGCGGTGCTCGAGGAAGGTCGCGCTCCGGATCTCCGGGTAGCCCGTCAGCTCGAGGCGGCCGCCCGCGGGCACGGCGCCGCCGAGGACGATGCGGTCGTGGTGCGTGTACACGAGGCGGATCTCGCCCTCGACGAAGACGTCGGGGACGAGGAAGGCCTCCCGGAGGTCGGCCGTGGTCATGCCGGGGACCTGCGTGGGGTCCTTGGCGTAGCGCTGTTCCATGTCGGTGCTCCTGTCGGGCGTTCGGGGTCGGGGTCGGTGGTCGGGCAGGGTCGGGGTCAGCGGACGAGCCAGCCGCCGTCGACGGGGAGGACGGTCCCCGTGACGTAGGCCGACGCGTCGGAGGCGAGGAAGACGAAGGCGCCCTGGAGGTCCGCGGGCTCGCCCCAGCGGCCGGCGGGGATGCGGGCGACGATGGACGCCTCCCGCTCGGCGTCGGCGCGCAGGGCGGCCGTGTTGTCCGTCGCGAGGTAGCCGGGCGCGATGGCGTTGACCGTCACGCCGGACGACGCCCACTCGTTGGCGAACGCCTTGGTGAGCCCGGCGACGGCGTGCTTGGAGGCCGTGTAGCCGGGCACGGTGATGCCGCCCTGGAACGACAGCATCGAGGCGACGGTGATGATGCGGCCGGATCCCTGGGCCAGCATGATCCGCCCGGCCGCCTGCGTGAGGTGGAAGACGCTGTCGAGGTTCACCCGCAGCACCTCGTCCCAGTCGGCGGCGCTGTGCTCGGCCGCGGGGGCGCGGCGGATGGTCCCGGCGTTGTTCACCAGCACGTCGATCCGCCCGAGCTCCGCGACGACCTCGTCGACGGCCGAGCGGAGCTCCTCCGGCGTGGCCGTGGCCAGGTCGCGGCGGATGGGGTGGGCCCGGCGGCCGAGGGCCCGGACGAGCTCGGCGGTCTCGGCGGCGTCGCCGCGGTCGATCAGGGCGATGTCCGCGCCCGCCTCGGCGAGCGCGAGCGCGGCGCCGCGGCCGATGCCGCGGCTGGTGCCGGTGACGGCGGCCACGCGGCCGTCGAGTCGGAAGCGGTCGAGGATCATCGGGGGGCCTTCCGGAAGGTGGTGGTGAGGGATCCCAGACCGTCGACGCGCACGGTGACGGCGTCCCCGTCGGCGAGGGGGCGATGGGCGGCGAGCGCGTCGGGCAGCTTCTGGGGGCTGCCCGTGGAGATCACGTCGCCGGGCTCGAGGGTCATGCCCTGGCTGAGGTGGTGCACCAGCGCGGTCATGGGGAAGACGAGGTCGGCCGTGCCCTGCGACACGGTCACGCGGCCGTCGCGCTCGACCTCGAGGCGCAGGTCGTGCGGGTCGGGCACGTCGTCGGGCGTGACGAGCCACGGTCCGAGCGGCGCGAAGCCGTCGGCGCACTTGCCGAGGGTCCACTGGCTCGACCGGCCCTGCCAGGTGCGCTCGGACACGTCGTCCATGAGCGTGTACCCGCCGATGTGGGCGGCCGCGTCCGCGAGCGGGATGTCGCGGCCGCCGCGGCCGATGACGACGGCGATCTCCCCCTCGTAGTCGACGTCGTCGGCCCCCGCGGGGATCGTGACGGGGTCGCCGGGCGCGGCCAGCGTGTTCGGGGTCTTGACGAAGACGTCCGGGACCTCGGGGACGGGCCGCTCCGGGTCGCCCGGCGGCACATGGCCGCGGTAGTTGTACCCGATGCAGAGGATCTTGCCGGGCGTCACCGGGGGCAGCAGGCGGAGGTCCGCGACCCGGGGCAGCGCCGCGGCGTCCGCCCCGGATCCGTCCTCCGCCGCGACGAGGCGGCGGCGGGCATCCGCGAGGAGCGCGTCGTCGGCGAGGACCCGGGCGACGGGGACAGCGCCGAGGTCGAGCGCGCGGTCGCCGTCGGGCCGGGGGACGACGACCGCGGTGCGGTCGCCGTCGGGCGAGGAGTGCCGGAGGAGCCTCACCAGTAGGGCCGCCATCCCGGACGGGAGGCGCGGGCGAGCGCCTCGAGGAAGAAGTAGTCGCCCCAGAGGGTGCCCTCGTCGACGCCGACGCCCTTGGGCAGGTCGTAGACGCCGTGGAGGAGCACGGTGTCGGCCGCGTCCGGCGTCGCCGGGGTGCACCGCGCGATGAGCGCGTCCAGCAGCGCGAGCGCCGAGTCGCGCCAGTGCGCGGCCCGTGCCTCGTCGGTCTCGACGGCCGCGAGCTCGAGCAGCCCGCAGACCGCGATCGCGCCCGCGGAGCTGTCACGGGGAGCGTCGGCGCCGTCGGTGTAGACGAGGTCCCAGTAGGGCACGAGGTCGTCGGGCAGGTGCGCGAGGAAGTACCCGGCGCAGGCGCGCGACGCCTCCAGCTGGGCGGGATCCGCCGACACCCGGTAGCTCAGCGCGAAGCCGTAGACGCCCCACGCCTGGCCCCGCGCCCAGCACGAGTCGTCGAACGCGCCCTGCTCGGTGGCGCCCCGGAGGGGAGTGCCCGTCTCGGCGTCCCAGTAGAAGGTGTGGAACGTCGACGCGTCCGGGCGCACGATGTGGCGGCGCAGCTGCTCCACGTGCCGGGCGACGGCGGTGGACTTCCGCTCGTCGCCGGTCTGCTCGGCCGCCCAGGTCAGCAGGGGCATGTTCATCAGCGAGTCGATGATGGTGCGGCCGCGCTGCCGGGGATCCCGCAGGTCGCCCCACGCCTGGAGGATGCCGGCCGTGTCGAGGAAGCGCGTCATCAGGACGTCCGCGGCCCGCAGCGCGGTCGTGCGCGCCCGCTCGTCGCCGAGGAGGCGGGCGGGAGCGACCGCCGAGAGCGTGTAGAGGAACCCGAGGTCGTGCGTGTCGAGGTCGTCGCCCTCGTCCAGGCGCCGGGCGAAGTCGGCGAGGTGGCCGAGGGCGGCCGCGCGGAAGGCGTCGTCGCCCGTGAGCTCCCACGCGATCCACTGCATGCCGGGCCAGAAGCTCGTGGTCCAGCCCCGGTTCGCCCCCTCGGCGAAGCCGGGGACCGCGGGTCGCAGCGGGTAGCGGCCGTCGACCGTGGTGTCGTCCGGGTAGGCGGCGCCGAAGGCGCGGATGCCGCGGCGCACGACCTCGACGGCGTCGCCGAGGGCGCGGTCGACGCTCGTCGTCGTGCCGGAGGGCGGGTGGGTGGATGTCATGACGGGGAGCCCTTCGTCGGGGTTCATGCGGCGACCGGGTGGTCGGCGGGGAGTGCGGGCAGGAGGGTGTAGCGGGCGTTCGACCAGACGAGGTACAGCGCCGGTGCGGCGGAGACCCCCAGGGCGAGCGCCGGGGACAGCGTGAAGAGGCCGGCCTGGACGACGAGCACGACGAGGGACGCCAGGGTCAGGTGCCAGCGCCGGACCGCGAGGTAGGCGGCCGTGCGGCACGCCGCCGCCAGGCGGGTCCCGGGCGCGTCGACGAGCGCGACGAGCACCACCGGCAGCGTGCCGGCGACCAGGAGCACGACGACGGCCAGCAGCGGGATCACGGCGACCCCGATCTGCGTCGGCGCGAGGAAGCGCAGGTCGGCGAGCGCCACGGCCACGACGGCGGTCGCGATGGCGGCGGCGACCGTCGTGCGGCCCCAGCCGGAGCGCCAGGCGCGCCAGAAGGTGCGGAGGATCGCGGATCCGCCGCGGCGCTGCTCGGCGAAGACCGCGAAGGCCCCGCGGACCGCCGGCGCGCACAGGGGGAGCGCGACGGCGATCAGCGGCCACGAGCCGCCGGGGTCGGTCGTGATGAGGATCGCCACGAGCGGGAGGCAGCCGACGACGAGCAGCACGTTCGTCGTGAGGATGAGGTGGACGACGCCGAACAGCGAGGCGTAGAGGCCGTGCGGGATCCGGCGCATCTCAGCCCTTCAATCCGCTGGTGGCGATGCCCTCGACGAAGTACTTCTGCCCGAGCAGGAACACGACGGCGATGGGCACGACGGAGATGACGAGCCCCGCGAACAGGAGCGCGTAGTTCGCGTCGTAGAGGCTGGTGACGAAGCTCTGGAGGCCCAGCTGGATCGTCCAGAGGCTGGGGTCGCGGAGGTAGATCAGCGGCCCGAGGTAGTCGTTCCACGTGCCGACGAACGTGAGCAGCGTGAGGCTCGCGATGGCGGGGATCGACAGCGGCACCATGATGCGGGCCCAGATCCCGTACTCGCTCAGCCCGTCGAGACGGGCCGCCTCCGACAGCTCCTCGGGGATGGTCTCGTAGAACTGCTTCATGAGGAACACGCCGAAGGCGCCGAACGCCTGGATGAGGATGATCGCCCAGAGGGTGTTCGACACCTTCGCGTTGGACAGCAGGATGAACTGCGGGATCATGTACGACTGCCACGGCACCGCGATGGTCCCGATGTAGACGAGGAACAGCACGTCCCGGCCGGGGAACCGGATGCGGGAGAAGCCGTAGGCGGCGAAGGAGCCGGTCAGCACCTGGAGGAAGGTGACGACCACCGCCAGCAGCATGGTGTTGCGGATCCACGTCATCATCCCGGACTGCGCCCAGATGTCGACGTAGTTCGACCAGACCCAGGTCTCCGGGAACCACTTCACCGGCACGGAGAAGACCTCGTTCGGCGTCTTGAGCGAGCTCATGATCATCCAGAAGAAGGGCAGCAGCAGGGCGGCCGCGGCGACGCCCATGACGACGTAGCCGAGCGCGCGGCCGACGGCGCGGGGGCGGGAGCGCCCTGCGGGCGTCCGGCGCGGGGGCAGGGGCTCGTCGACGCGCACGAGCGCGGGCGCGGGCGCGCCCTCGGGGGCCAGGATTCCGGTCATCGGGATTCGCTCCTCTTGTTCAGGAAGAACTGCGCGAGCGTCACGGAGATGCAGAGCAGGAACAGCACGACCGAGACGGCCGAGGCGTACCCGAACTGGTTCTCCTGGAAGCCCTTCTGGTAGATGAACTGGGACAGCACGAGGGTCGCCTGGCCGGGCCCGCCCTGGGTCATCACGAGGATCAGGTCGAAGATCTTGAACGAGTTGATCGTGAGCATCACGGTGACGAAGAAGGTCGTCGGCCGCAGGCACGGGATGGTGACGTTGACGAAGCGCTGCCAGACGCTCGCGCCGTCCACGCGGGCCGCCTCGTGGAGCTCCCGCGGCACCGTCTGCAGGCCCGCGAGGAACAGGATCATGTAGTACCCCATGTCCCGCCAGGTGCTGATGATGACGACGGAGGGCATGGCCCATTCGGACGAGGTGAGCCAGCCGGGCGGGTCGGCGATGCCGATCGCGCCGAGCATCTGGTTGATGGGGCCGTACTCGGGGCTGAAGAGCAGGTTCCAGACCACGGCGATGGCGACGATCGAGGTGATGTACGGGAAGAAGGCGGCCGTGCGGAAGAAGGCGACGCCGCGCAGCTTGTTGTTGAGCAGGAGCGCGAGCCCGAGCGACACCACCAGCGTCAGCGGGATGTGCAGCGCCGCGTAGTACAGCGTGTTCAGCAGCGCGATGCGGAAGCTGCCGTCGCCGAGCAGCCGCTCGAAGTTCGCGAGGCCGATCCACTTCGCCTGCCCGAACACGTTCCAGTTCGTCAGCGACATGTAGAAGAGGGTGATCACCGGCACGAGAGTGAGCGCCGCGAAGCCGAGGAAGTTGGGCAGGATGAAGGTCCAGCCGATGAGCGTGTTCCTCATCCTGTACGCGGAGCGGCGCCGTCTCGGCGGTCGTGTCGTCGTGCCGGCGTCGGCGGCGGCGAGGGTCGTCATGGGACCTCCAGGGTCATGGGCGGTGGCCGGCCCGGGGGCCGGCCACCGCGCGGGATCAGTTGGTGCCGACCTCGTTCTCCACGCGGCCCTCGGCCGTGGAGATCGCGTCGTCGATGCTCGTGGAGCCGGACATGACGGCCGTGTGCAGGTCGAGCAGGATGTTCTGCACGGCGGCGGTCTCGGCGGAGGTGGGGTTCTCCGCCTTGGTGTCGTGCTCCGACCAGGCGGTCTTCGACAGGTCGTCGCCGGGCGCGCCCTCGACGCCGAAGTAGGCGTCCGTCACGGCGCTGCTCGTGAGGGCGGGCGTCACGCCGATGCCGGCCATGACCTGCGCGCCCTCCTCGCTGGCGGCGAAGGCGAGGAAGCCCTTCGCGGCCTCCTGCTTGGAGGAGTCGATGGCGGCGTTGACGCCGAAGCCGGTCGGGTCGCCGAACGTCACCGGGGTGTCACCGGATCCGGTCGTGGAGGAGTCGTCCTGCGGGATGGGCGCGATGCCCCACTCGAAGTCGTCCGAGTCGCCCGAGGCCTGCTGCGCGATGAGCGAGGCGACGAACCAGGTGCCCATGGGCATCATCGCGGCGTTCTGCTTGCCGAACTCCGCCTGGTAGGTCAGCTTGTTCGCGACGACCGTGTTGTAGTCGACCTGCGCGCCCTCGTCCTGGAGCTCCAGGGCCCGCTCGTAGTAGGGCTCGAGGTAGGAGTAGTCGCCCGACAGCACGTCCGCCTTCGGGGCCTGCGCGTTCGCGAAGCCCTGCACGGTGGACTGCCAGCTGTGCTCGTAGGTGCCCGCGGCGGAGCTGCCGGCCGCGGTCAGGCCGTCCTTGAGGGCCTTCGCCTGCTCGGCGTAGTCGTCCCAGGTCCACGAGCCGTCGGGGTAGCCGACGCCCGCCTGGTCGAAGAGCGCCTTGTTGTAGAAGAGGACCCACGCGTCCTGGCGGTACGGCACCGCCCACTGCGTGCCGTCGACCTCGTAGGCGTCCTTCCCGCCGATGCCGTCCGGCAGCTCGACATCGGAGACGTCGAGGAGCTGGCCGCCGGCCTGGTACGTCACCACGTTCTTCACGTTCTTCTGCGTGATGAGGTCGGGCCCGCTGCCGGCGGCGAGGTCGGCGGTCATCAGGGTGTCGTAGTTGGTCGCGTCGTACTCCTTGACCTCGACCGTGACGTCGGGGTCCTTCTCGTGGTACGCGTCGGCGAGGGCCTGGAACTCGGGCGTGGTGCTGAGGCTCCAGCCGGAGAGGGTGAGGGTGACGGGCCCGTCGGCGGGCGTCGCCTCCTCGCTGCCGGATCCCGAGCAGGCCGAGAGGGACAGTGCGGCGACGAGGACGATCCCCGCTGCGGTGGATCTCTTCTTCATGCGTGGTGCTCCTTTGCATCTGCGCCCCGGTGCTCACCGGGGTTCCGCGGGTACCGGGCCGGCCGTGCGGCGCGTCCGGAGTCTGTGAGGCGGTGGCCGGTGACGAGGCCGTCGGGCCAGGTCACGGTCACGCGCAGGTCGTCGCCCTCGCGGGCGGTGACGACGGCGCAGGATCGCGCGGGCTCCGCCGCGGTCCCGACGTCGTCCGACGCGTCACCCGCCACGTCGCCGGTGAGCGTCGCGTACGCGACGACGGGCTCGCCGACGACGACGGGGAGGGTCAGCACGGGGACGCCGACCCGGGGGCCGAGGGGCGACGACCCGTCCCGGGCGACCACCTCGGCGTGGGCCGCGCCGCCCGCGAGGATCTCGAGGCCGCTCGTCCGGCCGGCCGCGGAGGCCGACGCGGCGCCG
>NZ_JAVCVL010000086.1:0-10076 GCF_032917815.1 Clavibacter sp. MX14-G9D
GCGTGCGCGGAGGCCGCCGCGGCGTCCGCGTCGGCGGACGACGCCGCGAGTGCCGCCAGGTGCGCCTTCTCCACGCGCACCTGCCGCGGCGGCACGGCGAGGCGGATCACGTCGGACGCGGATCCCGCCTGCCGGTCCGCGACCTCGCGCGCGAGCGTCCAGATCTCCGGCCGCAGGACGGGCAGCGGCGACACGACGGCCTCGACCTCGCTGAGCGCGCCCTCGTAGCCCTGGCCGTCCCCTGCCTCGACGACGTAGCCGTCGGCGACACGTCCCGCGGAGCGCAGCGGCACCCGCACGCGCACGCCGGGCACGCACTCGGCCCGCAGCGCCTCGGGCACGGCGTAGTCGAACAGCCGGTCGAGCTGCGGCAGGGGCGAGTCGACCATGACGCGGACGACGGGCGGGCGTCCGCCGAGGGAGGCGTCCACGCCGTCCGGGGATCCCGCGGTCACCGGGCGTCGCCGATCACGACGTCGCCGGGACGCCCGGCGACGACCCGAGCGCGCGCGTCAGAGGCCCGCGGCGCTCTGCAGGTCGGCGACACGGTCGAGCGCCTCCCAGGTGAAGTCGGGCAGCTCGCGGCCGAAGTGGCCGTAGGCGGCGGTCTGCGCGTAGATGGGGCGGAGCAGGTCGAGCTGCTCGACGATCGCGGCGGGGCGCAGGTCGAAGGTCTCGCGGATGGCGCGGACGATGCGCTCCTCGGGCACGTGCGCCGTGCCGAACGTCTCCACGTAGAGGCCGACGGGGGCGGCCTTGCCGATGGCGTAGGCGACCTGCACCTCGAGGCGGTCGGCGAGTCCCGCGGCGACCGCGTTCTTCGCGACCCACCGCATGGCGTAGGCGGCGCTGCGGTCGACCTTCGACGGGTCCTTGCCGCTGAACGCGCCGCCGCCGTGCCGGCTGAAGCCGCCGTAGGTGTCGACGATGATCTTCCGGCCCGTGAGGCCCGCGTCGCCCTTCGGCCCGCCGATCTCGAACTTGCCGGTGGGGTTGATGAGCATCGTCGCGTGGCGCGAGTCGAGCTCGATGCCGATCTCGGCCGCCTGCGCGAGCACCGGCCGGATCACGTGCTCCTCGACCTCGCGGCGGAGGTCGTCCTGCGACACCTGCGGGCCGTGCTGCGTGGAGAGCACGACGGTGTCGACCGTGCGCGGGACGAGCCCGTCGTAGCCGATGGTGACCTGCGTCTTGCCGTCCGGGCGGAGGTAGGCCAGCTCGCCGGAGTGGCGGACGGCGGCCAGGCGCTCGGCGAGGCGGTGCGCGAGGTAGATGGGCAGCGGCAGGAACACGGGGGTGTCGCGCGACGCGTACCCGAACATGAGGCCCTGGTCGCCCGCGCCCTGCAGGTCGCGGGCGTCGGTGGACGCGGACCCCGAGCGGGACTCGTAGGAGCGGTCGACGCCCTGCGCGATGTCGGGCGACTGCGCGCCGATGGACACGGTGACGCCGCAGTTGCTGCCGTCGAACCCGACCTCGGACGAGTCGTAGCCGATGTCCCGGATGCGGTCACGCACGATCTGGGGGATGTCGACGTAGCCGGAGGTGGTGACCTCGCCGGCGACGTGAACGAGCCCCGTGGTGACGAGGGTCTCGACGGCCGCGCGGCTCGTCGGGTCCTGCGCGAGGAGGGCGTCGAGGATGCTGTCCGAGATCTGGTCGCAGATCTTGTCGGGGTGCCCCTCGGTGACGGACTCGGAGGTGAACAGGCGCAGGTCGGTCACGTGCGGGGCCTCCAGGGGGATCGCGTGGTCGAGAGCCGGTCGCTACCGCGGCCCCGGCTGACCCGCTACGTCGAGAATTCGATGGGCCACCTGCTCCTTGGAGCCGGAGGCCTCGGCCAGTGTATCGCCGGACCTCGCGAGCACCGTGACCGCGTTGCCCTCCGTGGCGAACCCCTCGGTCCAGCCGACCCGGTTGAGGACGAGCAGGTCGCAGCCCTTGCGCGCGAGCTTCGCCCGGCCGATGCGCAGGAGCTCCGCGGGATCCTCCTCGGTCTCCGCCGCGAAGCCCACGACCACCCGGTGCGAGCCGTCCGCGCGCGGCGCCCGGGCGTCGGCGGCGAGCCGCTGCAGGATGTCCGGGTTCCGCACCAGCTCGACGGAGAGGGCGTCGCCCGCCTCCTCCTTCTTGATCTTGCCCGCGGAGACGGCGGTGGGCCGGTAGTCGGCGACGGCGGCGGCCATGATGACGACGTCGGCGTCGGCCGCCTCGCGCACCATCGCCTCCTCGAGCTCGAGCGCGGTCGACACGGGCACCACCCGGACGCCGGTCGGCGCAGGCACCTCGAGGTGCGCCGCCACGAGGACGACGTCGGCGCCGCGGTCGCGCGCGGCGGCCGCGAGGGCCGTGCCCTGGCGGCCGGAGGACCGGTTGCCGAGGAAGCGCACGGGATCCAGCGGCTCGCGGGTGCCGCCGGCGGAGACGACGACGCGGCGGCCCACGAGGTCGCGGCCGCCGGGGCGGACGGCGGCGAGGGCCGCGGCGAGCACGTCCTCGACCTCGGCCATGCGGCCGGGTCCCGAGTCGGTGCCCGTGAGCCGACCCGACGTGGGGCCGACGAGCGTGGCGCCGCGCGAGCGCAGGATGGCCGCGTTGGCCTGGGTCGCCGGGTGCTGCCACATCTCGGTGTGCATCGCCGGGGCGACGACGAGGGGCGCGCGGCTGGCGAGGATGGTGGTCCCGAGCAGGTCGTCCGAGAGGCCGAGGGCCATGGAGGCCAGCGTGTGCGCGGTCGCGGGTGCCACGACGATGAGGTCGGCCTTCTGGCCGAGCGCCACGTGGCGCACCTCGGAGACCCCGTCGTACAGGTCGCTCGTGACCGGGTTGCGGCTCACGGCCTCGAGGGTGGGCTTGCCGACGAAGCGGAGCGCCGCCTCGGTGGGGACGACGTGCACGTCGTGCCCGAGGAGCACGAGGCCACGGACGACGCCGACGGCCTTGTACGCCGCGATGCCGCCGGTGATGCCCACGACGACCATCACGCGGCGGCGCTCCGGATGCGGATGGCGGGGAGCGCGTGCGGCGGACGGTCGGCGGGGGTCATCCGGGTGGGCGGCTAGGAGGCCGCGGGCTCCACGATGGGCGTGGCGACGAGCTTGTCCTCGTTGATCTCGTGCATGGCGACCGAGAGGGGCTTGTCGTCGATGGTGGAGTCGACGAGCGGTCCGACGTTGTCGAACAGGCTGCCCTCGTGCAGGTCGGCGTAGTAGTCGTTGATCTGACGGGCCCGCTTGGAGGCGAAGATCACGAGCGCGTACTTCGAGTCGACCTTCGAGAGGAGCTCGTCGATGGGCGGGTCGATGATGCCCTGGGTCTTGTCAACCATGGATGTGCCGCTTCCTCATTACATGGACGAAGGCCGTACGGGTCCGGGTCACGGACCGACGGCCTTCCTGGTCTTCATCAACTCTACGACCTCGCGGGCGGCATCCGCGACATCGCGGTTGACGACCAGGTGGTCGAACTCGTCCTGGGCGGCCAGCTCGACCTTCGCGGTGTCCAGGCGTCGCTGCTGCTCCTCCGGTCCCTCCGTGCCGCGGCCGACCAGCCGCCGCACGAGCTCCTCCCAGGTGGGAGGCAGGAGGAACACGAGCCGGGCCTCCGGCATCGCGGCCTTCACCTGACGGGCGCCCTGGATGTCGATCTCGAGCAGCACGCTGCGCCCCTCGGCCAGCGCGACGTCGATGGGCGCGCGGGGCGTGCCGTAGCGGTGCGCGTTGTGCACCGTCGCCCACTCGAGCAGCTCGCCCCGCTCGACCATGCGGTCGAACTCGGCGTCGGAGACGAAGTAGTAGTTGACGCCCTCGACCTCGCCCGGCCGGGGCGCGCGGGTCGTGGCCGAGACGGAGAGGAGCACGTCGGGCTCGTTCTCGCGGATGAAGGTGGAGACGGTGCCCTTGCCGACGGCCGTGGGTCCGGCGAGCACGACGAGGCGGCTCGGCTCCACGATCTGCTTGGCCGCCTGCCAGTCCTCGAGGAAGCGGGTGAGGCGCACGCGCTGGTGCACGCCGAGCCCGCCGAGGCGCTTGGCGGTGGAGATGCCGAGCTCCCCGAGGATCCGCTCCAGCTTCGTGGGGCCGATGTTCGGGATGCTGGTGAGGAACTCCGTGACGCGCAGCGTCGCCTCCGCGCGGTGCGCCGGGTCGGCGGACGCGTCGAGGACGCCGAGCGGCGTGCGGTCCCCCGTGACGATGTCGTGCTTGACCTGGGCGCGCGCGCGGCGGGCGGCGACGGCGGCCTGCGACGCGGCGACCCGGTCGACCTCGGGTGGTTCGGGCCTCATGGCAGCACCTCTTCGAGTCGTCCGGCGTGGTCGGTGACGGCCTCCGCGACACGCCGTGGCCCTGCCGCGAGGATACTCCGCGAGGCGCTCGCGATCACAACGCCCGCGGCCGGGCCGAACAGCTTCCGGACATCGCCGAGCAGCGCCCCCTGGTGCCCGAATCCGGGCGCGAGGATCGGCGTGCGGGTGAGCGACGCGAGGTCGAGGCCCGCGTCGGCCGCGTCGACGGTCGCGCCGATGACGAGCCCGAAGGCCCCCGGGGCCGCGGCCGGGTCGTCCCGGGGACCGTTGGCGGCGACGGCCGCGTCCTGGATGCCCCGGGCCACCGTGCGCGCGCCGACGGGGTCCCCGCCGTCGCCGGGGACGGCCGGGAGGACGGCCCGCTGCAGGTCGCGGGCCTCCGGGTTCGAGGTGGCGGCGAGGACGAGCACGCCCGCGCCCCACGCGTCGGCGGCGGCCCGGACGCCGTCGAGGGAGCCGACGCCCGTGTAGGCGGTGAGGGTGACGGCGTCGGCCCGCAGCGGGCTGTCGGGCGCGAGCCACGCGGCGCCGTACGCGTCGACCGTGGAGCCGATGTCGCCGCGCTTGGCGTCGGCGATCACCAGGAGGCCCGCGTCCCGCGCCGCGGCGAGCACGCGCTCGAGCGCGGCGTACCCCGCGGATCCGTGCCGCTCGAAGAACGCGACCTGCGGCTTCACGATGCCGGCCCGACCCGCCGTGGCCTCGACCACGCGGAGGCCGAACTCCTCGAGCCCCCGCGCGTCGTCGTCGAGCCCCCATGCGTCCAGCAGGGCGCGGTGCGGGTCGATGCCGACGCACAGGTGCCCGCGCTCGCGGAAGGCGCGGGCGAGGCGCGCGCCGAACGGCGGGGCGACCGGGGCCGCCCCGCCGTCGGCGGTCGTCACCTGCGGGCCTCGCGGGCGATCGCGTAGTCCTGCAGGCTCGTGACGTCGAAGCCCGCGCGGATCGCGTCGAAGGACGCGACGGCGGCCGTGAGCTGCGCGATGGTCGTGAACAGCGGCTTGTCCGCCGCCACGGCCGCGGCGCGGATCTCGTAGCCGTCCGCGCGCGCCGTGCGGCCCGACGGGGTGTTGATCACGACGTCGACCTGGTCGCGGTTGATGAGGTCGACGATCGACGGCGAGTCGCCCTCGACGGGCGCCTCGCTGTACTTGCGGACCACGCGCGCCTGGATCCCGTTGCGGCTGAGGATCTCGGCCGTGCCCTCGGTGGCGAGCACCTCGAAGCCGAGCTGCTGGAGCCGGAGGACGGGGAGCACGATGGAGCGCTTGTCGCGGTCGGCGACCGAGACGAAGACCGTGCCCGAGAGCGGGAGGCCGCCGAACGCCGCCTCCTGGCTCTTCGCGAACGCCCGCGGGAAGTCGCGGTCGATGCCCATGACCTCGCCCGTGGAGCGCATCTCCGGGCCGAGCACCGAGTCGACGATGAGGCCGTCCTTCGTGCGGAACCGCTTGAAGGGCAGCACGGCCTCCTTCACGGCGACGGGCGAGTCCATCGGGACGTCGGAGCCGTCGCGCTCGGGCAGGAGCCCCGAGGCCCGGAGCTCCGCGATGGGCGTGCCGACCATCACGAGCGACGCGGCCTTCGCGAGCGGGATGCCGAGCGCCTTGGACACGAACGGCACCGTGCGGCTCGCGCGCGGGTTCGCCTCGAGGACGTACAGCACGCCCGCGCCGATCGCGAACTGCACGTTGAGGAGGCCGCGCACGCCCACGCCCTCGGCGATGGCGCGCGTGGCGTCGACGACCTGCTGGATCTGGCCGCGGCCGAGCGTGACGGGCGGCAGGGTGCAGCTCGAGTCGCCGGAGTGGATCCCGGCCTCCTCGATGTGCTCCATGACGCCGCCGACGTAGAGCTCGGTGCCGTCGTAGATGGCGTCGATGTCGATCTCGATGGCGTCGTCGAGGAACCGGTCGATGAGGAGCGGCCTGCCCGCGCCGATGATGCCCTGGTCGGCCATGCGCAGGAAGTAGTCGTGGAGCGTCGCCGTGTCGAAGACGATCTCCATGCCGCGGCCGCCGAGCACGTAGCTCGGGCGGACGAGCACCGGATAGCCGATGCCCTCCGCGACGACCACGGCCTCGTCGATCGCGGTGGCCGTGCCGTTCCGCGGCGCCACGAGCCCCGCGGCGTCGAGGATGCCGGAGAACAGGCCCCGCTCCTCGGCGAGGTCGATGGCCGCCGGGCTCGTGCCGAGGATCGGGACGCCCGCGGCCTCGAGGCCCTTGGCGAGCCCGAGCGCGGTCTGGCCGCCGAGCTGCACGACGACGCCGACCAGCTCGCCGGCCTGCTGCTCGGCGTGCACGATCTCGAGCACGTCCTCGAGCGTGAGCGGCTCGAAGTAGAGCCGGTCGCTCGTGTCGTAGTCGGTGGAGACGGTCTCCGGGTTGCAGTTGATCATGATGGTCTCGAACCCGGCCTCGGCCAGCGCGAACGACGCGTGCACGCACGAGTAGTCGAACTCGATGCCCTGGCCGATGCGGTTCGGGCCCGAGCCCAGGATGATCACCTTGCGGCGGTCGGAGGGCACGATCTCCGTCTCGGAGTCGTAGCTGGAGTAGTGGTACGGCGTGAGGGCGGGGAACTCCCCGGCGCAGGTGTCCACCGTCTTGAACACCGGGCGGATGCCCGCCGCGTGGCGCGCGTCCCGCACCTCCTGCTCGGGGACGCCGCGGATCTCGGCGATCTGGGCGTCCGAGAAGCCGTGGTCCTTCGCCTCGCGGAGGACCTCCGCGTCGAGGGAGCCCGCGTCGCGCACGGCGTCCGCGACCTCGTTGATCAGGACGATCTGGTCGATGAACCAGGGGTCGATCTTGGTCGCGTCGAACACCTGCTCCGCCGTGGCGCCCGCGCGGAGCGCCTGCTGCACCGTCACGATCCGGCCGTCGGTGGGCGTGCGGCTCACCTCGAGGAGCTCGCCGACCGAGCGGGTCTCGGGGCCCCAGTGGAACGAGGACCCGCGCTTCTCGAGCGAGCGCAGCGCCTTCTGCAGGGCGGTGGAGTAGTTGCGGCCGATGGCCATCGCCTCGCCCACCGACTTCATGGTCGTCGTGAGCTCGGCGTCGGCGGCCGGGAACTTCTCGAACGCGAACCGCGGGACCTTGACGACCACGTAGTCGAGCGTGGGCTCGAAGCTCGCCGGCGTGACCTTCGTGATGTCGTTCGGGATCTCGTCGAGGCGGTACCCGATGGCGAGCTTCGCGGCGATCTTGGCGATGGGGAACCCGGTGGCCTTCGACGCGAGGGCGCTCGAGCGGGAGACGCGCGGGTTCATCTCGATGACGATGAGGCGGCCGTCCGCGGGGTCGACCGCGAACTGGATGTTGCAGCCGCCGGTGTCGACGCCCACCCGGCGGATGATGTCGATGCCGATGTCGCGCATGTGCTGGTACTCGCGGTCGGTGAGCGTGAGCGCCGGCGCGACCGTGATCGAGTCGCCCGTGTGCACGCCCACGGGATCGACGTTCTCGATGGAGCAGACGACGACCGTGTTGTCGGCCGTGTCGCGCATGAGCTCCAGCTCGTACTCCTTCCAGCCGAGGATCGACTCCTCGAGGAGCACCTCGGTGGTGGGGCTCGACTGGAGGCCGTCGGCGACCATGCGCTCGAGCTCCTGGCGCGTGTGCGCGAAGCCCGACCCGAGGCCGCCCATGGTGAACGACGGGCGGATCACGAGCGGGTAGCCGAGGTCCTCGGCGAACTCCACGGCCTGCTCGAGCGTCTTCGCGACGTGCGAGCGGGCGACGTCGGCGCCGGACTCGAGGACGAGGTCCTTGAAGAGCTGGCGGTCCTCGCCCTTCTGGATGGCCTCGACCTTCGCGCCGATGAGCTCGACGCCGTGCTTGGCGAGGATGCCGAGCTCGTCGAGCCGGATGGCCGCGTTGAGCGCGGTCTGGCCGCCGAGGGTGGGGAGCACCGCGTCCGGCCGCTCCTTGATGATGATCTTCTCGAGCACCTCGCTCGTGATCGGCTCGATGTACGTCGCGTCCGCGAAGTCCGGGTCGGTCATGATCGTGGCCGGGTTCGAGTTCACGAGGATGACGCGCACGCCCTCCTCGCGGAGCACGCGGCAGGCCTGCGTGCCGGAGTAGTCGAACTCGGCCGCCTGGCCGATGACGATCGGCCCGGAGCCGATGACGAGGACGGAGTTGATGTCGGCGCGCTTGGGCATTACACGGTCTCCTGGGGGGTCGCGGCGGCGGGGGCGGTGCCCGACGCGTCGTGGATCAGCTCGATGAACCGGTCGAAGAGGTACGACGAGTCGTGCGGGCCCGCGGCCGCCTCCGGGTGGTACTGCACCGAGAAGGCCGGGATGTCGAGGCAGTTCAGCCCCTCCACGACCTGGTCGTTGAGCGAGATGTGGCTGACCTCGGCGCGGCCGAAGCCGGCCGGGGTGTCGACGGGGCCGTCGAGCGGCGCGGAGACCGCGAAGCCGTGGTTCTGGCTCGTGATCTCGACGCGGCCGGTGCGGCGGTCGAGCACGGGCTGGTTGATCCCGCGGTGGCCGAAGGGCAGCTTGTACGTGTCGAACCCGAGGGCGCGGCCGAGGAGCTGGTTGCCGAAGCAGATCCCGAAGAAGGGAATGCCCTTCCGGAGCACGTCCTGGAGGAGCTCCACGTGGTACTGCGACGCCTCCGGGTCGCCCGGGCCGTTGGAGTAGAAGACCGCGGTGGGCGCGAGCTCGGCGAGCTCCTCCGTGGTGATGGTCTGCGGCACGACGTGCACGTCGAGGCCGCGGGCGGCGAGGTGCTTCACGGTCGCGGTCTTGATGCCGAGGTCGAGCACCGCGACGGAGCCGATGCGCTCGCCCTCGGCGGGCACCGTGTACGTCTCGAGCGTGGAGACCTCGGCGGAGAGGTTGCGGCCGGCCATGTCGGGCGCCTGCCGCACCTGCGCGAGCTGCTCCTCGTCGCTGAGCGACGCCGCATCGCCGGAGAAGACGCCGGCGCGCATGGCGCCCTCGTCCCGGATGCGGCGGGTGACCGCGCGCGTGTCGATGCCGGAGATGCCGACGACGCCCTGCGCGACGAGGTCGTCCTCGAGCGTGCGGGTGCCGCGGAAGCTCGAGACCACCCGGGAGGGGTCGCGGACGACGTAGCCGGCGACCCAGATGCGGCGCGACTCCATGTCGTCGTCGTTCATCCCGGTGTTGCCGATGTGCGGCGCCGTCTGGAGCACGATCTGGCCCGCGTAGGACGGGTCGGTGATCGTCTCCTGGTAGCCGGTCATGCCGGTCGCGAAGACGGCCTCGCCGAGGCTGGTGCCGCGGGCGCCGTACGCGCGTCCGACGTACCTCCGTCCGTCCTCGAGTACCAGGACCGCCGGTTCGTGTCGGGCCATGTCGGTCACTTCCCTTCGTTGTCGTCGTCGTGGGCGGGGCGGGGGATGCGGTGGAGGGCGTCGACGAGCGCGGGCTTGTCGCGCGGGTCGATCACCCGGAGGTACGTGTCGACCTCGGTGCGGGCGGCCTCGTCGAGGACCCAGGTGACGGCCACGAGGCCGCCCTCCTCCACCACGCGGTCGATGGCGTAGGTCGCGAGGCCGGAGCCCGTGATCCGGTCGGCGGGCAGGAGCACCTCGCGCTCGCCGTCGATAGCGAGCACGAGGCCGGCGTCGTGGACCCGGGCCGCGGCGCGACCGCGGAAGCCGAGGGGCGCGACGGTCAGCCGGTCGAGCGGCTGGCCGGCCGTGGTCGTGGCGACGTACAGCACGTCGACCTCGAGGGCCGGCGCGCCGAGGCCCTCGGGCGGGCGCGGCGGCTCGGGCAGCG
>NZ_JAVCVL010000087.1:0-10031 GCF_032917815.1 Clavibacter sp. MX14-G9D
CGCGGCGTCGACCAGGCGGGCGACCAGGTCCGCGTCGACGCGCCCGTCGTCCGTGAGCCCGCCGGAGACGATGCCCGCCGCCCCCGCGGCGAGCGCCGCCCGGACGTCGCGCAGCATGACCGCGCGCTCGTCGGCGTCGTGCACGAACCCGCCGGGGCGCGGGCGCACGAGGACGTGGACGGGCAGCCCCACGGCCACCGCCGCCTCCACGAGCCCGATGCTCGGGGTCACGCCGCCCGTCGTCGCGAGCGCGGAGCACAGCTCGACCCGGTCGGCGCCGGCGGATGCCGCGGTGCGCGCGGACGCGGCGTCCTGGACCGCGACCTCCACGGCCACGCGTCGACGGGGGGACGGGTCGGAGGGTCGTGGCATGCGCCCATGGAAGCACGGGCGGCCGGGGTCGCGCCCACCCCCGCCGTTCCCCCGTCCGCCGGGAGGTGGTTACGTCTCCGTTGAACCGGTCGCGTCCGAACCGCCCGCGAACGGCGCCCGCCTACCGTGGGTCACGTCGGCCGCTCGGCCGCGGGATCCGGAAGGCCGCACATGCGCATCGGCGTCAGCTCCTACACGTTCGCCCCGGCCCTGGAGGCCGGCACCATGACGGTCCCCGACGTGATCGACCTCGTCGCCGACTCCGACGCCAGCCACATGGAGATCTCCATCGCGGGGCTCGGCAGCGAGCTCGTCGACGACCCGGGCCTCGTCGCCGCCATCCGGGACCGCGCCGACGCCCGCGGGGTGGAGCTCGCGAACTACGCGGTCGGCGCCGACCTGCTCGACCCCGACCTCGACGCCCAGGTCGCCCACCTGCACGCCCACCTGCGGGTCGCGCACGAGCTGGGGATCCCGCTGCTGCGCCACGACGTGTTCGCCTGGCCGTGGCGGGAGGCCGACGACGACGCCTTCGAGCGCGCGTTCGCGACCATCGTGCCCGTCTGCCGGGCGCTGTCGGACCACGCCGCCACGCTCGGCATCGCCACCACCGTGGAGAACCACGGCATGAGCATGAACGCGAGCGACCGCGTCCTCCGGCTCGTCGAGGCCGTCGACCGGCCGGGCTTCCGCGTCACGCTCGACGTCGGCAACTCCCTGTGCGTCGACGAGGATCCCGAGGCCGCCGTCCCGCGCCTCCTCCCCCACGCCGCCGTGGTGCACCTCAAGGACTTCGACGTGCGCGACGTGCCGCCCGACGACACGTGGATGACGACGCTCGGCGGCCGCGGCATCCGCGGCGCGGTCGTCGGTTCGGGCGACCTGCCCATCGGCCGCCTCCTCGGGCTCGTCGCGGCATCCGGCTTCGACGGGCCGGTGTCGATCGAGTACGAGGGGCTCGAGGACCCGCTCACGGGCTTCGCCGCGGGCCTCGCCGCCGCGCAGCGCCTCGCCGCGGAGGCCGTCCGATGAGCGGTCCCGTGCGCATCGGCGTCATCGGCGCCGGCACCATCGCGGGCCTGCACCTCGCGGCCTACGCGCAGAACCCGGACGTCGTGGTCGCGGGCATCTGCGACGTCGACGCCGACCGGGCGGCCGCACGCGCCGCCGAGGCCGGCGCGACCCTCGTCACGACCGACCACCGGGAGCTCCTCGCCTCCCCCGGCATCGACGCCGTCAGCGTCTGCACGCGCAACGACACGCACGCGGAGATCGCGATCGCCGCGCTCGAGGCCGGCAAGAGCGTGCTCCTCGAGAAGCCCATGGCCCTGACCGTCGCGCAGGCGGAGGCGATCGTCCGCGCGGAGGCGGCGAGCACCGGATCCGTGCAGGTCGGCTACGTGCGCCGCCACTCCTCCAACGCGGTCACCCTCAAGCGCTTCGTCGACGCGGGCGACCTGGGGCCGATCTACTACGCGAAGGCGGTCTTCCTCCGGCAGGCGGGCGATCCGGGCGGCTGGTTCTCCGACCGGTCGATCTCCGGCGGAGGTCCGCTCGTCGACCTCGGCGTGCACCTCATCGACATGGCCCTGTACCTCATGGACTTCCCCGAGCCCGTCGCGGTGACCGGGTACACGTTCCGGAAGCTCGGCGGCCGGACGAACATCCGCGGACTGACGCGCTACCTCAGCGCCGACCAGGTGCCGTCGACCGACCCCGTCGAGGACCTGGCGGGCGCGCTCGTGCGCTTCGCGGACGGCGCGGTGCTCTCGATCGAGACCTCCTACTCCGTGCACGGGCGCGACGACCTGTCGTTCGAGGTCTTCGGCGAGCGCGGCGGGGCGACGCTCGAGCCCGAGCTCCGGATCACGACGGAGCTGCACGACACGGTGGTGGAGCTGCGACCCAACATCGACGCGCTGTCGTTCGACCTCGAGGAGGGCTTCCAGGCGGAGATCGACGCGTTCGTGCGCATGGTGCGCGGAGAGGGCGCGTCCACGGCGCCGGCGACGCACGGCCTGCACCTCACGCGCATCCTCGAGGCCGTATACGAGTCGGCCGCGACCGGTCGCGAGGTGCGGCTCGACCACGACGCGGCCGAGCGGGCCGCCGCCGGGGCGGACGCGGCCGTCGGCGCGGACGCGGCCGTGGTCGCGGCCGAGCGGTCGCGCGTCACGCCGGCTGCAGGAGATCCCCGTCCCGCACGAGCCTGAGCGACAGCACGCGGTAGCCCTCCTTCTCGAAGAACACGGTGATCCGGTCGTCCTCGGTGCTCATGACGGTGCCGGGGCCCCACTCCGCGTGGGTCACGGCCGACTGCGCGGGGAACGGGTCGTCGGACGGTCCGTCGCCGGCGGGATCCGCGGCGTCGGCGCCGGGAGCGGCGCCCTCGGCCGCCTCCATCGCCGCGTCGTGCGCGTCGTCGTCCGCGAGCCGGTCGCACGCGTCGCAGTTGCCGCAGCGCTCCGGGGACTCCTCGCCGAAGTAGCCGAGCAGGTACTGGCGGCGGCACTGCTGCGTCTCCGCGTAGCCGCGCATCATCTCCAGGCGCGAGACCTCGATGCGCTCGCGCTCCTCCGCGACCTCCTTCGCACGCGCGGCGGCCTCGCGGGGGTCGAGCTCCTCCGTCACGACCGCGCCCTCCCGGTCGGATCCGAGGACCCCCGCGTCCACGAGCAGGTTGAGCACGCCGCCGACCGTCCGCGGTGACATGCCGGCGCGCTCCGCGACCGCGGCCGGGCGCACCGGACCGTCGGCGCCGGCCACCGCGACCGCCGCGTAGACGTCGCGGAGGCTCGCGGGCCGGGGCGTGCGCGCCGCGAAGAAGCGGCGGAGGCCGAGGTCCTCGGCACGGTAGTGGAGGATCCCCACGGCGGGCTCCCCGTCGCGCCCCGCGCGTCCGACCTCCTGGTAGTACGCGTCCACCGACTCGGGCGGCGCCGCGTGCACCACGTACCGGACGGTCGGCTTGTCGATGCCCATGCCGAACGCGCTCGTGGCCACCACGACGTCGACGTCGTCCTCGTGGAAGGCGGTCTGCACCCGCTCGCGCTCGGCGGCCGGCAGGCCCGCGTGGTACGCGTCGGTGCGCAGGCCCTTCGCCCGGATCTCCTCGGCGTACTGCTCCGCGTCCTTGCGCGTGGCCACGTAGACGAGGCCCGGCTGGGTCTGCTCCCGCACGTGCTCGACGATCGCGCGGCGCTTCTCGGACTCCTCCGTGTGCCGCCGGACCTCGAGCCGGATGTTCGGGCGGTCGAAGCCCGACGACAGCACGAACGGGTCCCGGAGGCCCAGGCGCTCCTCGATCTCGGTGCGCACGGGCGTCGACCCGGTCGCGGTCATCGCGACGGTCGGCGGGTGCCCGAGCGCGTCGATCACGCCGCCGAGCCCCAGGTAGTCGGGACGGAAGTCGTGGCCCCAGGACGCCACGCAGTGCGCCTCGTCGATGACCACGAGCGACACCCCGCGCCGCACCAGCCGCTCCACGACCTCGTCGCGTGCCAGCTGCTCGGGGGTGAGGAACACGATCCGCGCGCCGGGCTCCTCCACGGTCGCCCACGCCTCGTCGAGGGCCTTCCCGCGGACGGTGCCGTTGATCACGCGCGCGGGCGGCGCGGCGGGCGCCTCCTCGAGGTTCTGCACCTGGTCGGCCTGCAGCGCGATGAGGGGCGAGACGACGACCGTGAGGCCGTCCATGAGCACGGTGGCGACCTGGTAGATGGCGGACTTGCCGTAGCCCGTGGGCATCACGACGAGCGCGTCGCGGCCGCGCACGAGCGGTCCGATGGTGCGCACCTGTCCGTCGTGCAGCGCGTCCCAGCCGAAGGCCTCGCGGGCGACGCGGAGCGCGTCCTCGGGGTCGGGACCGGGCTCCGGCGGCGGGACGATGGCGGGATCCTCGGCGACCGGCGCCTCGTCGTCCGGGGCCTCGGCGGTGGTCGTGGCGGTCGTGCGGGTGGTGCCCTCTGCGGTGCGGTTCTGCTTCACCTCCCCACTGAACGCCGGGCGCCGAGCAGTGCCCAGGGCCTTGACGCCCCTCTCGGCGGACCGTCACGCTCCCCGGCGTCCGGGCGCGCCGCGCTCAGTCCGCGTCCACCCGGGGGAACGGATCCGCGTACCCGGACCACTCCGCCGGCCCCGCCGCCAGCTCCTCCCCCGTGAGCACCGCCCGCCCGATCGCCCGCCGCAGGACGTCGGGTCGGAGCCCCACCCCGAAGAACGCGATCCCGGTGCCGCGCGGCGCGTGCTCCTGCCACGGGTCGATCCCGGTCGGCTGGAGCGTCAGCATCGACCCCACGCTCGACCAGCCGCCCACCTCGCCCGGCCGTGACGCCAGCGCCACGAACCCCTTCGAGCGGAGCACCAGCCCCGCGCGGTCGGGCCGCAGCTCCTCCTCCACCGCCCGGGCGAGCCGCCCGGGGTGCAGCGGCCGCGGATCGCCGACGACGACCGATCCGACGGGCCCGTCCCGCCGATCGACGTCGGCGGGGCGGAGGGCACGGTCCGCGGCCGTGAGCTCGCGCATCCACCCGGCCGACGCCGCGAGCCCCGCGACGTCGCCCCAGCGCGGCAGCCGCCCGAGCGCGAGGGGCCGGCGCGCATCCAGCACGGCGGCGCGGGGGGCGAGCCGGCGGACGAGCGCGAGCAGGGTCCCGCGGGCCTCGACGGGCACCCGCGCCATCCCGGTCAGCACCACGACGGTGGCGTACTCCACGAGGTCCACGAGCGTCTCCGCCTCCTCGAACGCGTCGTCGACGCGGCCGGACGCCGTCGCGTGCAGCCGGTCGGCGGGCACGACCGAGACGACGTGACGGAGCCCGAAGCCGGATCCCGGCCCGCCGAGGGCGCGTCGCAGCCCGTGCTCGCGGCGCAGCAGCTGGTCGAGCCCCATGCCGGTCGCGCGCGCATCGGCGGTCGCGGGGATCCCGACCACGGCCTCGGCGCCCGGGCCGCGCTCGGCGAGGCCGTCGAGGAAGCGCGCGATCGGCTCGACCGGGTCCGCCTCCTCGGGCGGCAGCACGAGCAGCGACGCCGACGCGTCGTCGACCGCGTCCCGCAGCACGGAGCGGAGGCCGGATCCCTCCCCCACCACCAGCACGACGCCCGACGGCGGTGGTGCGTGCACGGGCAGGGGTCGACGAGGAGCGGGCATGGCGCTAGTCTATTGAGAACTGTTCTCAAGAAAGGACCACCATGAAGGTGCGCAACTCGCTCAAGGCCCTCAAGAAGCTCCCCGGCGCGCAGGTCGTGCGCCGCCGCGGCCGCGTCTTCGTCATCAACAAGCTGACCCCGCGCAACAAGGCCCGGCAGGGCTGAGCCGCGCCACCCGCCACCGCGACCTCGGGCGTCAGAGCGGGAAGCGCAGCCGCAGCAGGTGCGATCCGTCGGGGCGCAGCTCGGCCGTGAGCCCCCCGCCGAGCAGCTGCGCGCGCTCGCGCAGGCCGGTCAGTCCGTGGCGCCCGCTGGGCAGGTCGAGGAGCGGCATCGTCGCGCGCCCGGCCTCCACCTCCACCACCACGGATCCGGCCTCGAGCCGTCCCGTGACGCGCACCGCCGCGCCGGTCGCGTGCTTCCGCGCGTTCGTCAGGCCCTCCTGCACCGTGCGGTAGACCGCGCGCTGGCCGGCGGCGGGCAGGTCGGCGGGGAGGTCGAGGTCGACGTCCACCCGCATGCCGCTCGCCGCCACGAGCGCCGGGACGTCGTCGAGCGTCGGCTGCGGCGCGAGCTCGCGCCGGTCCCCGCCCGCGGCCCGGAGCAGCTCCACCATGCCGCGCAGCTCCTCCAGCGTGACGGCGCTGAGGGCGCGGATGGTGCGCGCGACCCCGCGGGAGCGCTCGTCGGCGGCGCCCACCTGCAGCGCTCCGGCCTGCACGGCGATGAGGCTCACCTGGTGCGACACGACGTCGTGCATCTCCCGCGCCAGCACCGCGCGCTCCCGGGCGAGCGCGACCTGCGCGGCCTGCCGCTGGCCGAGGGTGTGGGCCTCCCGCAGCTCCGCGAGCTGCGCCGCCGCATCCCGCCGCTGCCGCAGGAACGCGCCGAGGAGCAGCGGTCCGATCGTGTAGATGGTCGCGTCGACCAGCGGCTCCACCACCGCCTGCAGGTCCGCCGGCGTCCCGAAGGGCAGCAGGTCCGCGGCGATGACGAGCGCGGTCAGGGCGACGACGCGCCAGCGCGGCGTCCGCGCGAGGCCCAGGTCGAAGAGGCCGACCAGCACGGGCACGTAGGCGATGCCGATGTAGACGGCCGGGACCGCGAGCAGGACGCTGAGCCACGGCCATCGGCGGCGCAGGAGCAGGCCGAAGCAGGCGACCGCACCGGCGACGGCGTCCCACGGCGTCTCGGGATCGGCGAGGAACGTCAGCGAGGCGCCGGCGGCGATGCCCGCGAGCAGCAGGTCGACGAGGAACGCCCGGAGGCGCTCGGTCGCCGTGGCGCGACGAGCCGTCCCGTCGTCGTCCGCGGAGGCGTCGGCGCCGGCGTCGGCGTCGGCACCGTCCGCGCCCGCCCTCACGCGCATCGCGCGGTCACCGCCGGGGCACGAGGCCGGCGCGGTCGGCGACCACGGCCGCCTCGACGCGCGATCCGACGCCGAGCGCCTGGACGATCGAGCTGACCGTCTCCTTCACCGTGCCGAGCGTGAGCCCGCACTCGGCGCCGATCTCGGCGTTGGACAGGCCGCGGGCGAGCGCCCGCAGGACCGTCACCTCGCGGTCGCCGAGCCGGGCGACGCGCGACCGCTCGGCCTCGGCCTCGACGGAGCGGAAGAGGCGGCCGGGCCGGAGGCCGGGCGCGAGCACGATGCCGCCGGCCGCGAGCGTGAGCACGTGCCGGGCGAGCTGCTCCGGATCCGTGTCCTTCAGCAGGAAGCCGGACGCCCCCCGGTGCAGCGCCTCCAGCACCTGGTCGTCGGTGTCGAACGTGGTGAGCATGGCCACGACGGGCGGGCGGGGCTCGGCCATGAGCTCCGCGAGGATCGTGAGGCCGTCGGGAGCGGGCATGCGGATGTCGAGGAGGACGACGTCGGGCGCGAGCTCCCGCACGGTCGCGACCGCGGTGCCGCTCGAGACGGCCGCGCGCACCGCGATGCGGGGGGACGCGCCCAGGACCATCGCGATGCCGGAGCGGACGAGCGACTCGTCGTCGACCACGACGACGCTCACGACGGATCCCGTCGCGGCGGCGGGGTCGAGCCCCGCTCCCGATCCCGTGCTCACGCGTCGCGCCTCCCGCCGGCGGATCCGGCGGCGGCGCCGGTCGCGACGCCGCGGTCGCCCGCGAGGCCGAGGCTAGCGCGCCGAGCCCCGCGGGCCGCCGACCGCGTCGCCCGGCGGACGGCGCGTCCCTCGGCCAGCGCGGCCCGGACCGCGCCCGCGAGGTGGCGGATCCGGAGGGTCGGGACGTACGCGGCCGTGAGCGCGCGCCCGATCGGCGCGAGGTCCGCCGCCGTGGGGCAGGCGAGCCAGAGCGTCTCGTAGCGCGGGTCGAACTTGGCCTTGAAGCGCAGCAGCGAGGTGAAGCCGTAGGAGGGCTCGAGGACCCGGCCGGTCGCCGTCAGCAGGCGGGCGACGAGGCGGTCCGCGGGGCCGCGCCCGCACGTCGTCCCCACGCCCGCGAGCGGCGTGCCGGACAAGCTCAGCGTCGCGAGCCCCTCCTCCTGGAAGGCGCGCGCGGCGGTGGTGATGAGGAACTCCATCACGCCCGGCATCGGGTCGGCGCCGCGGCGCATCACGTCGAGGGTGCGGCCGACGAGGACCCCGTCCCGGTGCTCGGGCAGCCAGCTGGTGACGCCGTGCACGCGGCCGGACGCGTCGACCGCGAGCAGGACCCGGACCTCCGGGTCGTCGAGCTCGCGGAGCCCGCCGAGCGTGAACCCCATCTCCGGCAGCGCCTTCGCGTCGGCCCAGTGGCCGCTCAGGGCGTCGACAGCGCGGCGGAGGGCCTCGGGGAGCGTCCGGTAGCTGCCCCACACGGCCTCGACGCCGTCCCGCGCCGCCCGGTTCACGGCCGTGCGCAGGTCCTGCCGCCGCTTGCCGGAGGTCGAGAAGCCGGCGAGGTCGATGACGGCCTCCTCGGCGACCGGCGTGACGCTCCAGCCGAGCTCGGCGAAGACCGGCAGGTGGTCCGAGTGGATGCTGTAGAAGGCCGGGACGAGCCCGCGCGCGGAGCAGTGGCGGGCGAAGGCGCGGATGGTGGCGGGCGCGTCCGCCGCGGTGGCCAGGGGGTCCGACACCGTGATGGCCACGCCGTGCGCGGCGCGGTACGCGACCGCGCCCCGGGCGTCCGACCCGGGCTCGTCCGCCGCGAACCAGTGGCTGCTGCCGGACCAGGTGCCCATGAAGCCGAGGGATCCGGCGTCCGAGGCCACCAGCTGGGCGAGCACCCGCTCGCGGTCGGCGGCCCGGTCGGCGACGTCGGCGCGCGCGCGGAACGACCGGCGCCGGGCGACGAGCACGACCAGCGCGGCCGCGGGGGCGAGCCAGGTGGTCAGCACCAGGAGCGGGATCTCCATGTCGGACCAGGAGGCGGCCGGGAGGTCGAACCAGCCCTCGGCGATCGGGATGACCGTGTAGTACCAGGCGAGGAGGCCCGTGATGAGGAGCAGCGCCGCGATCCCGAGCACCAGCCCCAGGCGCCTCCCGCGGAGGAGGAGCGCGACGGCGACGATGAGGACGGAGAGCACCGCGACCGTGCTGCCGGGGTCGAGCAGCGCCCCCATGGACGACAGCACCCCGATCCCGTCGCCCGACACCGCGGCGATCCACCAGCTGAGCGTGACCGTGCCGAGCACGGTCGCGGCGACCACGCGGGCGCTCGACGCCGCGGGATCGTGCCAGGCGGGACGGTCCGACAGGGGCACCAGGATCCGCCCGAGCCCGAGGCCGATGAGCAGCGCGACGCCGCGCGTGAGGTCGATCCCGTGGCCGCCCGCGAGGAGCCCCGCGAGCACGGCCGCGAGGACGGCGGCGCGGAGGCCCTCCCGGTGGGCGGGCGCGAGCCCGCGGCTGGCGGTGGCGACCACCGCGACGAGCACCACGGACGGCGCCCACAGCCGGTCGGCCGCGTCCAGCTGGGAGTACCAGTCGCCGAGCGCGACGCCGACGGCGAGGAGGAGGGACGCGACGGCGACGGGCGCCAGCGATCCGAGGCCCGCCGCGAGCGCGGTGCGGAGGACGCCGATGCGGCTCTCCGACCAGGCGAGCACCATCACCGTGACGGCCACCGCCACGGCCGTGGCCACCGGGTGCGCCAGCTCGCCGAGGCCGGCCATGACGCCCATCCACAGGCTGCCGGCCGGCACCGCGAGCACCGTCAGCGGGTGGCGGGCGAGGGCTCGGTGGACGACGCGCGTCGCGCTCGGTGCCGCCGCCGCGGGGTCGACGGCGGACGGCCGCGACGGCGGAGCGGGAGGAGTCGGAGGTCGCGTCGCGGGGTCGACGGCGGACGGGCGGAGGGCAGGGGGGAGCGTCGGGTGCGGCACCGATCCAGTGTGCGGAGCGGGTGCCCTCCCGGTCATCGGCCGCCGGACCGACCCCGCCAGCCCATCGGCGGGGCACGACCGCCGATCGGCTGCGTGCTCCCGCCGCGCGTCCCCGCGGGCGCTCCGGGGCGATCGCCCGCGGTCGCGGATCCCCGCGTGGCGCGGTCAGGCCGTCGCC